>JAPLFT010000152.1 GCA_026390535.1 Pseudomonadota bacterium | reverse complement strand
TAATGGCTCATAAGAAAGCGGGCGGCAGCTCAAGAAACGGAAGAGACTCTTCAGGCCAAAGATTAGGCGTGAAAATATACAGCGATACAAAAGTGAAGGCTGGGAACATCCTTGTTCGTCAAAAAGGGACCAAGGTACACCCCGGTAAGAACGTAGGTATGGGTAGGGATCATACCTTGTTTGCACTTATAGACGGTGTGACAGATTACAAGATCACAGGTAAGGACAGAAAAGTGAATGTGTCCGTAATGCCTGCTACACCAAAGCCTACTAAAGCAGCGTCAGCAGCTTAGGTAAATTATTTAATTAGATATAAAAGGAGTGGTTTTATCTGAACCACTCCTTTTCTTTATATGAATAAACACAAAAATATTTATAAGTTTTAGCATATATGAGATGACCTCTCGGAGCGAACCCAAAGCCGACCGAGTAGGGAGGGTTGGGTGAGTGAGAGTGAGCGGCTAAAAAATATGTTAAAAACATGTTTTTTAGAACGCGTGTCTTCGAATATGTGCTAAAACTTATAAATCATAGTGGGGATATATGAAGTTCATAGATGAGGCAACTATTTACATAAGGTCCGGCGACGGAGGCCGCGGTCGTGTAAGCTTTTTTCCAAAGCAGGGGGGGCCGGACGGTGGTGACGGCGGAAAGGGAGCTAGTATAATTTTTAAGGCATCAAGCAGTAGGAATACGCTGATAGATTTTAAATTTCAGATCAAATATATTGCCGGTAACGGAGAACCAGGTGGACCCAACAATAGGACTGGAGCAGATGCCGAGGATCTTATAATTCCCGTTCCTGCGGGCACAATAATTAAAAATAAGGAAACCAAGAAAACAATAGTAGATCTTGATAAACCTGATAAGGAGTTTGTTGTTTTGGAGGGTGGCAAGGGCGGAAAAGGAAACACTTTCTTTTGTAACTCATCAAGACAATCTCCCGATTATGCGCAACCTGGAGTAAAAGGCGAGGGGAAATGGGTAATAATAGAACTTAAACTACTTGCCGATGTTGGAATAGTGGGGCTCCCCAATGCGGGTAAATCCACACTTATATCCAGGGTGAGTTCAGCACGACCAAAGATTGCAGACTATCCTTTTACGACGTTGGTACCTAATCTTGGCGTGGTCAAATACGGTGACGATGATTTTGTAATGGCGGATGTTCCCGGACTTATAGAGGGTGCTCATCAGGGGACCGGACTTGGGATAAGATTCTTAAAGCATATAGAGAGGACAAAGATACTGGTACATATGGTCGACGTTTCTGCTGCCATAGAAGACCCAAAAGCAAATATAGGTATCATAAATAAAGAACTTTCAAAATTCTCCAGGGAACTGGGTAATAAGTCAATGCTCTACGTTCTGAACAAAATTGATTCGGCGGAATCAAAAACACTGAACTCCGTAAAAAAATATCTTAAGGACAGTGAATTTGATTTTGTAGCAATATCCGCCGTTACCGGCCAGGGATTAGACGCTCTTTTAAAGAAGATCCATACCATGCTTAAAAAAAAGGTGAGGTGATATGTCAGAGAAGATAGTAATATTCGGCGGATCATTTGACCCCCCTCATCAGGGACACAGAATGCTTGCGGATCATGTCAGAGATATATTTAAACCGGAAAAGATAATTGTGGTCCCTTGTTTTATTCAGCCTCTAAAAACCCCTCAATCTGCTCCGGCTGAACATAGATTGCAAATGGCAAAGCTGATGTTCGGGAACTCCAATTTTTTGGTTTCAGATTATGAAATAAAAAAAGGAGAAGTGAGTTATAGCATAGATACTATAATTCATTTTAGAGAGCTGTTTAAAGGTGCGGATATTTATTTCCTTATGGGTGAAGATTCTTTTATGAATATAGAGAAATGGAAAAGATACAATGAACTTTTAGGGCTCTGTAAATATATAGTTGTATCAAGGACCAAAAATGACTCCTCAAAACTCAGAGTTTTTGCATCAGGTATAGAGGAAAAATATGATACTGAAGTTCATATTGTGGATGATTTTTTTAATCCGGCATCATCAACGCAGATAAGAGAAAAACTCCTGAAAGGAATAAAACCGGAACATATCAATCCTAACGTTTTTAATTATATAAGGACGAATAATCTATATAAAGGATGAGAAAATGTTTACCAAAATAGTCTTTTTACATTTTGGAAAATTCAGATCAAAGGAATATTCATCTATATTCGAGGATTATCTTGATCGCATCAAGCATTACACAAAGGTTGAATTAAAAGAGATGAAAGTTGAAAGGGATGAGCCGGAATTCTTCAATAAAATAAAAGATAAGATAATAATAGCCCTTAAAGGTACAACTGTATTGGCTTTCAGCGAACGTGGCAAACTGCCCAGTAGTGTGGAGTTTTCCAATTTCATAGAGAACGGTTCTGGTGTATTATCCGTAGTTGTCGGAAGCTCATGGGGACTTCCGGATTTTGTAGAGACTAAGGCTAATTATCTTTTGTCTGTCGGCCGATTGACCTTGCCTCACGAGGCTGTAAGGGTACTCTCAGCAATACTATAAACAGGCAAAAACCGCAGGAGCAGAACTGGCGGTATTTCCGGAGCTTGCTTTAACCGGATATACTCCGATGGATATCTTAGACAGAAAGGATTTCGTGTTAAAAGCTCTTGATATCCTGGATAAAAAGATAACTCCAAATATCACAGGCTGTGCGGTTATATTAGGTTCCATCAGTCGTAATTGTAATAAGGGCAAACCGTATCATAATTCGGCGTTTTTTATAGAAGATAAAAAGATAATATCTGTAATAAATAAACAACTCCTGCCTACATACGATCTTTTTGATGAGCGTCGTTATTATCAGGAGGGGCAGAACTCCTTCCCTGTTAATTACAAGGGATTAAAATTAGGCATACATATATGTGAGGATATGTGGAGAAAAGAGAGTGAGGCTTTTCAAAAACTCTACAAGATAGATCCTGTGGATAATCTTGGAGAGCAGGGAGTTGATATTTTTATAAATATCTCAGCCTCTCCTTTTGCCAGGGGAAAAGACAAGATCCGCGAAAATTTAATGAAAAGATATATTTCAAAATGGAATGTCCCTTTTATACTAGTCAACACTGTGGGGGCAAATGATTCCATCGTTTTTGACGGTCAGAGTAAATATATATCTTCAGAGGGAAAGGTCCTTATAGAGGCTAAAGACTTTGAAGAAGATCTTGTAATTGTTGATACGGAAAAGGAACCAAATACAAAAATTATCAAGGACAGCGATACAGAAACAGTATATAAGGCGCTGATACTTGGTCTTAAAGATTATGTAAGGAAGAATGGCTTTAAGGGTATTGTGATAGGTGTAAGCGGCGGTATAGACAGTGCATTATGCGCAGCACTGGCAAAAGAGGCTGTGGGTGCTAGGAATGTTACCTGTGTAACTATGCCCACCCGTTTTTCAAGTAAAGGCAGTGTCGTAGATAGTCAAAAACTTTGTAAAAACCTTGGTGTTGAGTTCATTAAGATACCGATAGAGGATATATTCAACAGGGTCGTAGGGGATATTAATTCAAATGCTAAACCCGATCTAAGGGATATGGCGCTGGAAAATCTTCAGCCTCGTATCCGTGGTACTATATTGATGGCGTTCTCCAATTCAAGGGATGGAAGAATAGTAATAGCTCCAGGAAATAAATCAGAGATAGCCACGGGTTACTGTACACTTTACGGTGATACATGCGGGGCCTTGGCTCTGATTGGAGATATCTATAAGACGGAAGTATATGAACTTTGCAAATTCATAAACAGGAACAAAGAGATAATCCCAAAAGAAATAATGCAAAAAAAACCAAGCGCGGA
The DNA here is from genome assembly GCA_026390535.1 of Pseudomonadota bacterium. Lineage (GTDB taxonomy): Bacteria > Bdellovibrionota > JAFGOL01 > JAFGOL01 > JAFGOL01 > JAPLFT01. The sequence continues at coordinate 2,425 of JAPLFT010000152.1, read as the reverse complement.
GTTGAGACATCAGCAATATGATACCGACACGCTGCCAGCTTACGATGCTCTGGATGAAGTATTAAAACTTTATGTGGAAAAAGAAATATCCCCTGAAGAGATATATAAGAAGGTCTCTATGAAAAAAGAGATTGTTGATTTCGTAATAAATCTTGTGATTAAAAGCGAGTTCAAACGTAAACAGCTTCCACCTGTCATAAAAGTCTCAGAAAAGAGTTTTATTTTAGATAGACGCTGGCCGATAGTTCACAAGTTCAGATAGAATTATTTTGCATAGAACCAATTCTGTATAAAGAACAACATTACTGCAAGTCTCTGGTCTGTGCATTCAGTGGTTTTATCCATTTTTATCATAAGGCTTTTATTTTTGATGGAGATTAGCGCATCATTTTGCTTGATAATCTTGATAGATTCTTTATATTCGTTATTTATTTGATCGGTGGTTCTATCTGGGGTATCAACGTCGTTGGAACTTATGCTACCATCCAGATCATAGGATACGAGGATCGGTTTTTCTTTAGAGGAGTTATCTCTTTGTAATGTTATTTTATCGTCATTGGGATTCCATTGTTCTAATATTTATTATAATTTTGCATTGAGCCCCAGCGAAACACGCATTAAAGCTAAAAATCATTGAAATCAAAAGCAGGAACATAGACAATTTACCCCCTGGCCATGCACATTCATTTACCGGTATGGCCGAATCCTCCATCTCCCCTTGTTGTGTCGGAAAGATCCATGGATTCTATAAGATTTGCGTGAGTGACTGTCTTTAGAACTCCCTGCGCGATCCTGTCACCACGTTTTATTATGAATTTTTCTTTTGAATGATTAATGAGTATTATTTTTACTTCGCCTCTGTAATCACTGTCAATTGTTCCCGGAGTGTTGACGATACTTATACCGTTCTTTGCGGCTAAGCCTGAACGTGGACGTATCTCCAGTTCATATCCAAGGGGCAATTCAAATATAAGCCCCGTGGATATAAGTTTTATCTGACCGGATTCAAGTATTTCTTCTTTATCTATGCATGCACTCAGGTCAAAACCTGAAGAGCCTATCGTTTTATATTCGGGGAGAGGTAGGTCATTGCCGGGAATTTTTTTAACTTTTACATCTACAAGAGACATCTTTAATTAACCCCCAAGTGATGAAAAAAAGGGCGGCAATTACGCCGCCCCTGTATTTATAATGATTAGCTGTGTTTTTTGTTAACAGCTTTCATACTTAGTCTTGCTCTGCCCATCTTGTCCTTACCCAAATACATTACTCTTACAGCCTGGTCCTCAGAAAGGACATCCGTTACTCTCTCTACACGGGTGTCTGATATCTCACTTACGTGCACAAGGGCCTCTTTACCGGGCAGATATTCAACAAATGCGCCAAAATCCATTATTTTTTTAACAACACCGTCAAAAATTGTACCTTCATCCGGCTCGCCCGCTATTCCCTTGATTATGCTCTTTGCGAGCTCAAGGCTTTCCCTGCTGACCGACATGATATTTACTTCGCCGTTGTCATTGATGTTGATTTTTGCGCCAGTCCTTTCAACGATACTCTTTATTACCTTTCCACCGGAGCCGATAACGTCCTTAATATATTCCTTGTCGATAAGCATTGTTTCGACCCTTGGAGCATATTCGGAAAATTCTGCCGGTTTGGATATGGTCTTTTCCATTTCACCTATTATGTGTATCCTTCCGTCTTTTGCCTGGTTAAGTGCCTGTGAAAGGATCTCTTTTGTTACACCGCTGATCTTTATGTCCATCTGTATCGCTGTGATACCGGTCTTTGTTCCTATTACCTTAAAGTCCATATCGCCAAGGTGATCTTCATCGCCCAATATGTCAGTAAGTATTATGAACTTACTACCTTCTGCTATAAGTCCCATTGCCACTCCGCCGACGGTCGCTTTAATTGGAACGCCTGCTGCAAGAAGTGCCATACAACCGGAGCAAACGGTTCCCATGGAGGATGAACCGTTGGATTCAAGAACCTCGGAAACTATTCTTAATGTGTATGGGAAATCCTTATATTCAGGAAGTACTGCGGATATTCCTCTCTTTGCAAGTGTGCCGTGCCCAATCTCACGTCTTCCGGGTGATTTTAAACCCTTTGCTTCTCCTACGCTGTATGGAGGAAAATTATAATGTAACATGAATTTGTCTTTTGTAAGTCCGGTCAAAGAGTCTACAAATTGTTCATCATCCGGTGAACCTAATGTTATTGCCGCAAGGACCTGAGTCTCTCCGCGAGTGAAAACAGCGGAACCGTGAACTCTTGGAAGTAGATTTGTTTCACATGTAATTGGTCTTACCTGTGTAAATGATCTTCCGTCTATCCTGGTGTTCTTGTTTACAACAAGATCTCTTGCGTATCTGTATTTTAGATCTTCAAATATCGTTCCAGCTATGAATTTGAATAG
>JAPLFT010000203.1 GCA_026390535.1 Pseudomonadota bacterium | reverse complement strand
GGGTAAACATGTGCATATATTTTTCTATGACATCTTTTCTAAGCAGTGGTTCTCCGCCCACCCAGGTAGCACTGTAAAGGAAAGGAAATCTGGTCTTAAGTTGTTTAAACCTTTTTCCCCAATCCTCAAGAGATAGTTCCGCAGGATGTTCCACACGGAAAAAATAACAGTGCTTGCATCTTAGGTTGCATTTTTTTGTGATATCAACAGACACAAAACTTCCCTTAGGAAATCCTGCAAAGAAAAAAAACATCCTTGGCATCAAGAATTTTCTGAAAAAAGGTACTCTTATTTTTTTCTCTTTCAAAGTAGAAGCGATTATTTAACAGTTTTTAAGGACTTACAAGAAAATTATTGACCACACGTCAAAGGTATGTTTAATAATAAACCTCTTGAGAGCGGGGCTAGCTCAGTTGGCTAGAGCGCAACCTTGCCAAGGTTGAGGTCGCGGGTTCGAACCCCGTGCCCCGCTCCAGATCTTAAAAAGGGACGACCTGCCCGAATGAAGACAAATCAGCCGCCATTACCATTTATAAAGATCCCTTCTCCATTTTCTAATCTACCGATATTCTCTATATCCGAGCTAAGGGAACATATCAGCAAGCTTGTAAAAAGCCATTTTTCAACGCCTATAATCATAAAAGGAGTAATATCATCCGAACCAAAACTGTATCCGTCGTTTGTGTTCTTCGATATCAGGGACGAACAGAAGAACATGTCATTTACCCTCTATGGATACATAGGAAATTTCTATAACATACAGAAGAAATTAAAAGCCACTGGTGCAGTGGAAAAGCTTACAGAGGATGTCCCTGTGATGCTGATAGTGGAGCCTGTCATAAGTTCACAGAAGAACATAAGTATAAGGCTCAACATCGTAGATATAATACCCGAATATACTACGTCGATACTTGCAAGTGCAAAAAACATAACACTGAATAAATTAACCGAGGAAGGTCTTGTAGATCTGCAAAAAAATATTGAATTGCCGTTGCTGATACGTAATATCGGCCTGATAACATCGGACCAGGGAACATCCGTTCAGGATATAAGTTCCGCTATGGGACCGACCCGAAAATTTTATAATATAATATTCCAGTCGGTACGTGTGGAAGGTAGTTCTGCGGTTTCTCACATAGTGGAAGCCATAGAAAAATTCAATAAATACAAAAGATCCCTTGATATAGACGTACTCTTAATAGCCAGAGGCGGAGGAAGTTCCCTGGATCTTGCCGCATTTAATGATTACGAACTTTGCAAGGCAGTCTGTTTATCTAAGATACCAATAATAACCGCCATAGGACATGATAAGGACGAGCATGCAGTGGAACTTTGCTCTCACCTTACCCCTATTCCCTCTACACCATCCGGGATCGGTACATTTCTTAAACAGAGGATGTTGGATGTTAAAGAGGATCTGGAGGTTTCGATACAGGAAGTTGCCTCAGAAGTTGTGGAAAAACTGATAAAAGAGGAAGTTCTTGTTAAAAATTATCTATCATCGGTACTGGCATCTATCAAAAACGCATTCCGTATACAGATTATACAATTGAAGAACGTAATAGATTCTGTAGCAAGAGAAAGTAAACGAATCTTCGATTACAGTGAGGAACGGGTAAAGGAACTTATAAGACTATTGGATGCATACAATCATACAACAGTGCTAAAAAGAGGATACTCCGTTGTGTGGGATAAAAAGAACAAGGTAGTAAAAAGTAAACACGATATGCCTGAAGAGGCAAAGATAGAGTTCCATGACGGAAAGGTTTGCGTAAAAAAGACATTAGCTTAAGGAGGAGTTTTTATGGCCAAAGAAGGCAAAAAGTACGAAGAGAATTTTAACCAGCTTAAAGCTATTGCGGAAGAACTTAGCCATCAGGAAATCAGCATAGATGAGGTCATAAGCAAGGGCAAAAAGGCTGCAGAAGCTGCCAAAAATTGCATAAACATCCTTAAGACAGAAAAAGGCAGTTTTAAAAAACTTGAGGACGAACTTCTCTCTATCTCTGAGGAAGTGGATGAGATCCTTGAGGAAGAGGACGATGACAAGGAGGAAGATGAGGAATGAGCAGACTGTTCGTTAATATAGACCACGTTGCCACCCTTAGGAATCAGCGAGGGACCGTGTACCCTGACCCTATTGAAGCCGCTCTAATTTGTGAGAATAACGGGGCTGAAGGTATAACCGTCCATCTTAGAGAAGATAGACGTCATATAAAGGATAGCGATGTAGAAAAACTGAGATCCAGTATCAAAAGTATTCTTAATCTTGAAATGGCGGCAACCGACGAGATGATCAGGATAGCAAAGAAAATAAAACCTGAGATCACATGCATAGTACCGGAAAAAAGAGAAGAGCTGACAACAGAAGGTGGACTGGATGTTAAAAAATATTTTGACAAATTAAGCGCTCTTGTTGAACAACTTCAGGGTAATAATATAGAAGTATCACTTTTTATAGAGCCTGATCCAGAACAGATTGCTGCGGCAAAAAGGACCGGGGCTATGGCAATAGAAATACATACCGGTTCCTATGCAAATGCTCCATTAGGTGAAAAAAGTAAGCATGAACTCTCCAGGATAATGCTTTCAATAAAACAGGCAAATTCCCTAGGCTTAAGGTGTAACGCCGGGCATGGGCTTGATTATGTAAAT
>JAPLFT010000138.1 GCA_026390535.1 Pseudomonadota bacterium | reverse complement strand
GTCCTTCTATTCCGTCACCTGCTTTTGCTATTATTTTACTGCACAGATCAAGTATATACCTATCTTTAATTTTACGTTGAATCGCGGAATTAATAACATCATGGTTTATAGAATTAAAGAATTTTTTGACATCCATCTTTAGATACCAACGGTTTTTTCGTATAAAACTTTGCGCGCGTTCTATTGCTTTATGTGTTCCTTTACCTTTTCGTGTCGCGTAAGAGTCAAAGACAAACTGTTTCTCATAGATAGGCTCAAGAATATTCACCAGCGCGTGATGCACGACCCTATCCCTAAACTGGGCAATTGATATAACCCGTTCTTTAGGTTCATGGATGGTAAAATAGTAGTATTCACCTGGTACGTAATTTTCTTCCGTAAGATCTTTCTGTAAAAGAAGCAGCTCTTTTTCAACATGGAAAGTAAATTTATGCGAAGTATAATTTTTTGTGCTGCGATAAGCTTTTTTATACGCTGTGTATAGATTCTCAAAGGTCAAAAATTTCTCTTTAAGAGTACCTACTCTTTGCATGACTTTATCCATCCACCTAGCATCTGGCCCGCTTCATTGATTTCACCGGACATATGCTCGTACTGCCCCATTGATATATATTTTTTATTTAAGCTTATTTGTAATAGTGCCCTTATCTTTTCCATAGATAAGTTTGCTCTATGCAATATATTGATCTTCCTCTTTGCGTATAAAGCTTCAATTATCAGTTCCAGAACATCAATAGAGGTGTTGGTTATATGATTGCTTAGATTAAAACGCACATTCTTTGGAAATTTCCCGCATATTCCAAGCAAGTACTCAACGATATACTGCCATTTTACGTAGAGTGGATAATCATCCTTCATTAGGTATCTCGTAAAAAGTCTTTATTATTTCAATAATATCCTTGCCGTATTTTTCAACCTTTCTTCTGCCAAATCCGTTTATTTGTTTTAAGGCTTCCAGCGTCTTTATTTCTTTGTTAATTATTTCGACAAGATGAGAATTTTTTGCTATCACAAATGGAGGAACGCCTTCTTTTTCCGCGGTAACTTTACGCCATTCGCGTAAACGCTCATAGCAAAGTGTACCGGCTTCCGTTAGACCTTTGGGTTCATTAAAGGAATGCTCCAAAACAGTTTCATATTCAATAAATACGGTCCAATAAACCGTTTTTTCATCATGGAAAAATTCAATTTTCTTATTTGAAACTTTTTTATTAAGGCAAAACTTGTTCAATTCATCAGCATAAAAACTCTTCGCTGACGCGTTAAAAGGAATTGTAATGATCTCATGCGGCATAAAAATTTAAAACCCTTTTTGGACATAAAAATTAGCGATCAAATTACTCCGTCCGTAAATTATCTAATTCTTCTGCGATTTTTATTAGCTGTTGCCATGTACTTTCAAAATCGATGTTGTCCACCGTTAATTCAACGCTGTTCCATGATAACTTAACAATGTCTGTATCAATTATTTTTAAATATTCGGCAAACGAATGTGGAATTTGTGTTCCCCTATTCTGAAACGTATTATTTAGTGCAAAAAGAATATTATTTTTGTCCATAATAGCTTTATACAATATTACTAAATCAAAAATATCTTTTGCTCTAGAATTAACAGAATCCCTTTCAACTGTTGTCTGCAGTTTTTCTGAAAAAATAAACTCCAACGGATATATAGCCCAAGAAATTGATTTTTCTGTTTCAAGCAAATCATTCATCCTTATAGGTTTAATATTCTTTGGAATTATATCACCAAACCCAACGTCTAAATGTATCCTTGATAATCTTTTAATCTGGCTGTTTCTAGGGACCTTATCTATTTGAAAAGCACAGTCAAACCTTACACCACCGTACGCTCCTTGTCCCTCAAGCATTTGGACATTTATATCGCCATACCAAAGCCCATCTTTTAAATCCTTTTCAATAGCCCTTGGAATACTCTCAATAACTTTATTCTTGTCCATACCATTAGCTAATGCGTCAATATCTCGTGTAAACCTTAGGCTGGATAGTGTCTTTAATAAAACAAAACCTCCTTTAAATATAATATGTTTAGATAAATCGGGATCAGACTCGAGTCTTGCAACGATTCTTTCAAGAGCTACAATTATTCTCAGATCATTAATAGGTATTTTTTTTGATGAAGAAATTTTTTTAAGCTTTAACATTATGTTAGTCATTAAACGATAGAACCTCTATTATCGATTTTATTCTATTCTTGTATCCAAGTTCACCTGCCATATTCCACACTTTATTTAATGTTGTCTTATTACTTTTAATGGCTTTTTTTAGAGCAAATATGGCAACATCTGAACCCAACAGCCTACGATAAACCATCGACTCGACAAGAGTTCTTTCTATGTTTGTAATACTATATAATTTTTTGTTTTCTATTCCTACATTCCATCTGGGTGATTTTTTACGAAATAATCTTATGTTCGCTATTGAAGTCCTCTTTGCAATAGGCACCATCAGCCATGTTTTTTTAACTATATGATCTGTTAAATTATAATGTTCCAATGCAGAAAGTAAGCAGATAGCGCTTGGCTTTCCAATGACTACACTAGCAGTGATAAAACTGTCTTCGTCAGAATGGTTGTCTGTTCTTTGGTATATTCCTCTGGAAACTCGTTCAATTACACCATCTGATATAAGTTTTCTAAAGTCATAATATCCAACACCTAATCTCTCAAGATATCTAAAACCAAATCTTTTTTTGTGCAAGCGGTTTAGTATGTGCAGGCATGTCGGCATATCTACAGAACATGACATAAAATTAAAAATGTGTCAAGTTTGATATAAATACACTATCTAAATTTTTAGACATCTATCTAATTTAATAGAAGTAGAAATATTTTTTAATTTCCTATGTGTTATTTTGTTCATATATCCCGAACAATTCCATAATATTGTTCGGAAGCAAGATTTTTAGGTTATTATTATAGTTTGAATTTTTTAATTCCGACCTGCGGGCTTTGCTTTAAGCCGCCTCCCCACCGCCTTCAACCTGCGGTTACCGGAGGTTGCGGGTTGATGTTTATTAAAAAAGATACTTCTCAGTATTATTTAAAAATCTTTCTATTGGCACAATCAGGATGTCATCATAATTATATTCTCTGTCACCTGAGTAAAGGAGCAATGCTTTTGACGTTGGGTAATCATGTTTAAACAGTCGTAATCCGTCCAAAAATTCATCTCTTACTCTGTCTGCTGATTTTATCTCTATGGCACAAAAACATTTTTGCCCATATAAAACAAGATCCACTTCTTCTTTGTTTTTAGTTCTCCAATGGAATAAATTTAGATCCCATTCAAGATAATGGTTAAGTGCCCTTATTTCATTAACAGTAAAAGCCTCCAATGACACTCCTCTTACTTCCTCCGGTGTATCCAGCGGCCCCTTGGGGCGCAGAATATTAAATATTCCTGTATCAAAGAAGAAAAATTTGTCTTTAGTCAGTAATTCTCTTTTTGCCCGTTTAGCAAAAACAGGGAGCCTGAAACAAACAAGAAGGTCTTCTAATATTGAAAAGTAGTCCTCTACTACTTTTCTTTCAACATGACGTTCTTACATAGGATTCTAAATATTTTTTAGGGTTCGTTTCAGTCAACAATGACGGAAGATTACCATAATCCAGAGACCTCTTTATATTAAAATCACGCCCCAGCTCCCTACTGGTGAAAGGGTACATGTTGTAAACCAAGGCCCTTCCAGCCAACAGATTAATTCCTGTCTTTTTTAATTTTCTGCTATTGGAACCGGTAAGAATAAACTGATGTTTGGTTTCTTCAATTAATCTATGTACCACATTTAAAAGTTCGGGAAGCTTTTGTACCTCATCTATTATTATTGGAATATTTTTATCTTTAGGCACATACCTGGTTAGATTATCCGGTCGGGATAAGAGTTCATTATATATATCAGATTCCAACAGATCCAAATAAGCGGCTTCCTTATAGTAAGATCTAAGCCACGTTGTCTTACCAGTAGCCCTTGGACCAAACAGGAAGAAGCTTTTATTCTTGGGAGGGATTAACAATCTGGACTTCATAAGTCCATTTTATCAATTTTTTTGGACTTTTCAAGTCCTTTTTTTTAGACCCGCCCTGCGGGCTTCCGCCTTTCAGGCGGGCCTCGCAGGGTAATATATAAAAGCAAAACAGAAAAATTAAGAGCAAAAGGTAAAAAGGTAAAAATCCAAAGGGTTACAAATTCGTCCTCGCAAAGCGGAAGCCAATGTTGGCGTAAGCGTAATACGGGTAGAGGCTGCCTACGAAGCCCACTTGCATGCCGCTAGCTGCATTGCCCCAGCTGCCGCCACGATCTATACGGGCAGAGCCACTAGTGTACCAGTCAAAACTCCACTGCCAGACGTTACCGCTCATGTCATATAAGGTTAGAGCATTGGCGGCCAAAAGTGCTACATCATGGCTAGCCGCTCCTGAATTATCTGTATCCCAAGCCACAGCCCAGGTAGCTGAGTTATTAGTATAAGATGCTGTCGCACCACTGGCATAAGTACCCTTTGTCCACCAGTTGCCGCTTCCTACCGGCCACTCATATGCGCCATTAGTACTATCGGATCCTTTATAACGGGCCGCAAGTTCCCACTCTGCGCTGGACAACATTCTAAAACCAGTAGCGGCATTATTTACGTATGGATTGTCCTGGGTGCCGGCTGTCATATCTATTGTAACGCTATTTGTTGAAGTTCGTATAGGTGTCGTATATCCCGCATCTGTGTAGTAAATGCAAGTGTATTGAGTACCGTTCTTTGCGTTGTACCACTCTGTAAGAGCGTTCATCCATATCATGGTGTCTCGCCAATTTATAACGGTTACAGGTTGTGTTACATTTCCAGTTCCTGCATTTCCTTTTCTTCCAGCATTGGCAAAAGTATAACCGTGGGATGTTGCCCAATTATATACAGTACTCCAGAGTTCGTAGGTAACACTGGTTTTTGCGATCCAGTACGCATTAGTTATTGTTGTTGGAGTGCTATCACCAGTACCCGCTTTAAAGGTTAAACCACCTGGAACGTAATACATATTAAAACTTACTCCACCCGCAGAAAAAGACGCTGGATAACCCGCTGGCATATAAGGTGAAGTGGTTACTATTACTACATACATCTTCATCGAATTACCAACAGAAA
>JAPLFT010000240.1 GCA_026390535.1 Pseudomonadota bacterium | reverse complement strand
GCTTACTTAGAACAAATTTCCCTATTCTTATTTCCATTGTCACCTCTTTAGTTCTAAGATGTTTTTCAAAAAATAAGCATCCTGTCTGAAATCTTCTAGGTTTTCTTTAGAATCTTTATCCGTTTCTATTGTTATGTTAGAGATCTTATCCACAAGCATAAGTATATTAGTAAGGTCAAAATTCCCGTGACCGAGATGGAGGTGATCATCTTCCAGACCCTTATAGTGCCCATCCGATATATGTACGACGCTAGGCCCTATTTTCAGGAATTCTTGCAGATATAACATAGGATCAATATCCTTAGCATTAGCAGAACAAAAACAATGACCAATATCTAAACAAAAGCCCACGGCGCATTCATTAACTACAAACGATATCTCTTCTGGAGATGAACCATTGCATATATACTTCTTATTCACGGCAAAATATGGCTTGTTTTCTATTATTATCCTGCTGTCTTTAATAAGGTTGATCTGACGAGCGGTTTCTTTTATCTCCCCTCCTATACCCGGATGAAAGATCACAAATTTTGATCTTAAGGCATCTGCATATTTCAGAGCTTGACCTGCCAAATTGACGTTCTTATCAAAATATTCACGTTTGCTAAAATTCAATCCACCCAGGAAATGAGGCGCATGAATAATAAAAGGGATCTTAATTTCTTTCCACTTACTGATAAAGTCCTCATATGAATCCGGTACAGCATATAATTCTATATAGTCATAGAGGTCGTCATCATACAAAGATAAAGCATGCTTTATATAGTAATCATTCGTCGACCATAGTTTTAAGCCGAGTTTATGCATTATCTTTATTTAAAATTAAGATCCTATATTTTGTTTCCGCTATTTTCCAATCTTGTTCTGTATCAATATCTTGAGCTTTTATCTCCGGAAGTTCAAAAGGCATTGTGTTGTCCGTAAATATGCTATTCTTCTTCAAAAAAGAAGTAATTCTTATCCAATAAAATTGTCCTACATCATGGTAGGACGCTTCCAGCTCCTGCGATCTCTTATTTTCATTCTCAGGCCAGATCATACGTACCTGGTTCAATAAAGTGTCTGTAACAAAAGGTGCTGCCGGATAGATGCAACAGACATGATCAAAATCTAATCCCATTTTCTTATAACTTAACAGAACTTCTTTTATCACTGCTTTCGTACTAGCATCGTCACAAGAAGCTTCTTTTGATCTCAAGAAAGGTACTTTAGCTCCATATTTTTTTGCTATACTAGCTATTTCATCGTCATCTGTTGAGACCATGACCTCATCAAAACAACCGGATCGAAGCGCTGCATCTATAGAATATTTAATTATGGGAAAACCACAAAACTCTTTTATGTTCTTTCTTGGAATTCTCTTGCTCCCACCCCTTGCCGGTATAATGGCTAATGTTTTCATTAAATTACCTCTTAAGACCTTTAATATTATCGACTACCCATTCGACTTCTTCTTCTGTCATTTTCGGATATAGGGGGATACTTAATGCTTGTTCATAATATTTTTCCGCATTTGGATAATCACCTTGTTTATAGCCAAATGTTTTGACATAGTAAGGCTGAGTATGGACGGGAATATAATGTACTTGGGTCCCAATATTTTTTTCCTTAAGTTCTTCCATAACCTGTTTTCTTGTTTTTTCTATTTTATTAAAATCAATTTTAAGGACGTATAAATGAAGTGCAGAGAAAACACCTTCTTCCTGATATGGAGTAATCAGCCAATCTAATCCTTTAAAGATATTATTGTAAAAATCTATAATTTCCCTTCTTCTCTTAATAAAAAGATCTATTTTTCTCATCTGCGAAGTTCCAAGCAGTGCTTGTAGATCTGTAAGTCTATAGTTAAACCCCAAATCTTGCATTTCATAGTACCAAGGGCCCGGATTTTTAGACATATTCTGTTTTGTTATGCCATGTGTCCTTAGAATCCTAAGTTTTTTATAAAGTTTTTCATTATTAGTGGTAATTGCTCCACCCTCACCGGTTGTTATTGTTTTAACAGGATGAAAGGAGAACACCGTCATGTCTGAGTATTTACAAGAACCGACTCTTGTACCACATTTATATTTACTACCTATAGCGTGACTTGCATCTTCTATAATATGAATATCTTTATTTTTTGAAAATTTAAATATTTTTTCCATATTTGCCGTCTGACCAGCAAAATGAACAGGAATAATAATCTTTGTTTTTGAAGTTATCTTTTTTTCAACTTCAACCGGGTCGATATTATAGGTTCTCTCATCTATATCTGCAAAAACCGGTCTAAGATTGTTATAAACAAGGCAATTAGATGACGCAACAAAAGTATTTGTTGTTGTTATACCCTCTAACCCCGATTGAACATCCAGCGCTTTTACCGCTAGATGAAGTGCTGCCGTTCCGTTACACACAGCTACACAATATTTGGCACCGGTATATTCACAAATTGATTTTTCGAATTCATCTACAGCCGGACCCTGGGTAAGGTAATCCGACCTTAGAGCCTTTACCACAGCCTCTATATCTGTATCATCTATATACTGTCTGCCGTATGGTATAAAGTTCATAAACCTCTCTTAGTAGGCTATCTCTACTTCTTTTAATCTAGATTTTAGCTCTTCAAACCCAAACCACTCTTTGTTACTATCAGATGAATATCTAAAGAATTCTGCGACCTTCTTACCGCCTTCTGTAAAGTGTTCTTTAAAATTCCACCATTCAAAATTAGGGTAAATTATATAATGTTTATCATATTCATAAGTGTAAAATGAGTCATATTCGGTAATCATAACCTCGTCCATTTTTTCACCTTCTCTTATACCGATTTCTTTTAAATCTCCTTTAGGATGCATCGCTTTAGCAAGATCTGTTATCTTAAATGATGGTATTTTTGATATATAAGTTTCTCCGCCTTTACCCTCAGCTAGTGCTTTAAACACCAAATCAACGGCTTGATCTAGTGTTATCCAAAATCTTGTCATCCTAAAATCTGTTATAGGAAGGACTTTTTCTCCCTTATCTATCAACATTTTAAAAAACGGTATAACAGAACCCCTGCTGCCAGAAACATTACCGTATCTAACTACGCTAAAGACAGTCCCGGTTTTTACTGAATAAGCATTAGCCGCAATAAATAATTTATCTGAAGCTAATTTTGTGGCTCCATATAAATTAATTGGGTTAACCGCCTTATCTGTAGATAGCGCTATTACTTTCTTAACATTTCTATCTATAGCCGCATCTATAACATTTTGAGCACCGTGGATGTTTGTTTTAACTGCCTCAAACGGATTATATTCGCAGGCTGGGACTTGCTTTAACGCTGCAGCGTGTACAACATAATCAACACCGTTAAAGGCACGAAGCATTCTGTCTTTATCTCTCACATCACCTATGAAATACCTGATCTTAGAATCATATTTTGCGAATTGTTGCCTCATTAAGAATTGTTTGTACTCATCCCTGGAGTAAATTATTAACTTCCTCGGCGTATATTTATTAAAGATCCTTTCAACAAATTTTTTGCCAAAAGATCCTGTGCCGCCTGTTATCAAAATTGTCTTATCGTTCAACATAAAACCTCCGACTAATCATAAAATCATATTTTTTGTAGTTCGCACATTTCTTTAAATTTAGAATCACGCATGATCAATTCATCAAAGCTACCGCTCTCGAGTATTTTGCTATCATTAAGTACATATATAACATCACTACTCCTAACCGTGGACAATCTATGAGCTATTATAATTATCGTCATCTTACCTTTTAGGCTATTTATACTCTCTTTTATGAATTTTTCTGAGCTACTGTCCAGGGAGCTGGTTGCTTCATCTAAAATCAGTATTTTGGGCTCCTTAAAGAGTTCCCTGGCTATTACCAGTCTTTGTTTCTGACCCCCTGATAAGTTCACGCCTCTTTCACCAATTATCGTATTATAGGAATCCAATTTTTGATTAATAAATTCTGTGCAATTGGCGCTTTCTGCTGTTAATTTGATCTTTTCTTCACATTTTTCTTTGGAGAAATCTTCAGACCAAAGACAAATGTTGTTCGCTATAGTATCATCAAAAACAACGCAATCCTGGGTAACATAACCAATCCTTTTTCTGAATAAAGGATAGTTGATATCTTTGCTTTTAATTCCGTTTATTATAATATTCCCTGACGTAGGTTTAATTATTCCTGTGATCAGATCAA
>JAPLFT010000113.1 GCA_026390535.1 Pseudomonadota bacterium | reverse complement strand
CACAATGATCATACCCATTTTTCTAACAGGCCTGGGTTGTGATAAAGAACCATGTGTGTTTTGCGATCAGGAAATAGCTACATCCAAAGGATGTGTTACTACTGATGAAGAGGTAAAGACCCGTATAGAAGATAGTTTTAAAGAGTGCTTATCCGGAACAAAACCCTAAGATATAAAGTACCCTTTGGAAGTGGCTTTTTATGGGGCAAGCTTTACAGCATTGGATTTTGGATATCAAAAAGAAATACTAAGAACAGTACAGGAAACGTTTGAAAAGCATACTGGCAGATCCCATAAGGATAGCTTAAAGATCAGGATATCTACTCGCCCGGACTGTATCAAAAAGGAAGAATTATTAGATCTTAAAATAAGGTTCAATGTTTACCTTATAGAAATAGGCGTTCAGTCTATGGATGATACGGTATTATCCCTTTCAAAACGTGGACATACACGTAAAGACACCATGAAGGCTGCCCGCGAAATAGCTAAGCTTGGACTTGAACTATCCTGCCATCAGATGATTGGGCTTCCTGGTTCTAGTGTTGGAAAAGATGTCGAAACTGCTATGGAGATAGTTAAGTTAAAACCGAGCTACATTAGAATACATCCCACACTGGTTTTGAAAGGAACACAGCTGGATACATTCTATAGAGAAGGAAAATATACGCCTTTAACCCTAGAAGAGGCTGTAGATACGACAGAGAAGGTCGTGCGTCTGTATAGAGAAGCAGGGGTTAATATCATAAGGATTGGCCTACATCCGAGCGAACTTTTGACAAAGAATATAGTAGCAGGTCCATGGCATCCTGCCTTCAGAGAATTGGTAGAAGGAAGGTATTTAATGAGGGAAGCTTCAAGTCAGCTTTCTGCCTATGAAGGGAGAAGGGTGCAGATGAAGATAGCTCCCCAGGACGAGACATATATAAGGGGCGAAAACAACATTAATTACAACACTTTGATGAACATATTCAAACTTGAGGACATGGTAATAGTTAAAGATCCACAGGTACAAAGAGGTAGTGTTACTATAACTAATTTAGGCTAATGTGCGAGTTTCTCCTCTATATGAAAGGGTGTTCCATGCAGCGGGAACACCCTTTCTTTTTACGAATTTGTATTCAAGCGTATACCTTTCGTCAGCCTCTTGTTTGCTCATCGGCGTATGTTCATATACGCCTTTATCGCAAACTTCAAGGCTTCCTTGGTCTACATCTTGACTACAAATTCGTATCAATTGAAATAAATAGTAAAAGGGCTACTGAAGTGGGTTTGAGGGAACTAATTATATATAATTATGATAAAGGTAATTTACAAGGATATACAAAGGAATTTGGATAGTCATTTTTGAAGACTAGGGCCATTCAGATTCGCCATATATTGTCCTATACGGTCATATGTGAACTAGGGTCATAACTGGGTTCTAACCATCTTTGAGTCCTACAATGTCGCATAATTAATCTTATGTAAAGTAACACATACATATAAATTAGGTCTAAAGCAGATATGTTTAGATCTATCATGACTTATAAACTCGTTTTTGTTTTGTTGATTTTTATTGTTTAATCTATTACATATTAATTATTAATAATAAATAGTTATACATTATATATGAAGCAATAACTTCTATTTATAGAAATAGATAGAGAAATAGAAGAATTCACCTCACCTTAATTATTTACTTATATAATATTATTAATTATTTTATATATGATTATTCGTAGTTACAAAACTAAACTTGTTTAACCAATACAAAAGCACAATTTAAGCCTTCAGGACTCATGTGTGGAATCTGCAAAAAAACAAAATAACGAATATTATGTAAACCAGATTTTTGTACTTTTTAGAACAAGGGTGGAATCAGATAAAAGCACATTTATTTGAGGTGACTATTCATAGAATAGCCATGATTACTCTTCTACCCTGTCTTTTTGGCCTAGGTTAGAAGCTAGTATCAAATGCTACTCCATGCCTCTATAACCTCTTCTGCTGTCTGAAGAGGGCTCTTTTCAAAGGCATCTATTGATATATCCTTGATGGATTCGTACATTTTTTCCCGTGATTTCATTAGACTATTTACTTCCGATTTAAGATCATCATCCTTAAGATCTTTAAACTGTGGGCGTTTATTTGGAGTTTTGATCATCCTGTCCAGGATATCTCTTGGCTTGGTGTAAATATATATGATGACCCCGGTCTTTTTTAAAAGTTCACAATTCTCTTTGCAGGCAACAATTTCTCCACCTGTGGATATGACCATCCTGCCTTTTTTATCATGAATAAGCCCCTCTAGGACCTTGCTTTCAATTTCGTGCAGATAATCCTCGCCCTTTTCGGAAATGATTTTAGACAGGGGCATGCCGGACTTTTTCTCTATTAATTCATCTGTGGATATAAACCTGTACCCTATTCTCTGCGCTACTATTTTACCTACGGTATCCTTTCCTACTCCCATGAAGCCGGTCAGGACTATGTTGGTATTAGCCCTTGAAATCAAGAGTTTTTCATTCTTACAGGTTGCCCTGTCGCCTCAAGAACATTCATCCAAAGAGGAGAAGTTGGATCTATATTCTTTCTTTTTGATACTGCAGTGTCTATAGGAAGATTTGTAAAATTCTCATGCAGGTGCCCTATCAGTAGATTTGTTTTTCCTGCCATAGCCGCATGTACAGCGTTTTGAGCAAGTTGTATGCAATATATTGCATCATCGGAATTAGCAACGGTGCTTCGTATCATATAACTTGGATCTATGTATTTTACCTGTACCTGTATTTTATTTGTTTTGCCATAATTTAATATCTCATTCTTGAGCAATTTTCCTATATCACCGAGTTCCTTGTTCCCTGAGGCATCATAACCTATTTTATCCTTATCAAAAAAATTCTGACCCGTACCTTCGGCAACTATAATTACCGCATGATGCCGCGATTCCAATCTTCTGAATAGATGTGTTAAAAAACCATTCTTGCCGTCCAGATCAAAATCCACTTCCGGGATAAGAACAAAATTAGCATCATTAACCGCCAAAGCCGTTTCTGACGCAATAAAACCTGAGTATCTTCCCATCAGTTTTACAAGTCCTATACCATTATAATAACCCTTCGCCTCGGTATGTGCCGATTTAATAGAGGACATGGCCTCCTGGACAGCCGAACCAAAACCGAAGCTCCTAGATATATAGGATATATCGTTATCTATCGTTTTTGGCAGCCCTACGACCGCCAGAGGGTATCCCTTCAACATGGTAAAGAGCGCAATGTCCCTTGCCCCACGCAAAGTACCATCCCCACCAATACAGAAGAGCATATTAATTTTATTATTTTCTATATAGTCAACAATCTCTTTAGTTTCATTAGATCCACGTGAGGATCCTAAAATAGTTCCGGCTATCATATGAATGTCTTCAACAACTTTTGGGTTGAGTTTTACAGGTTCAAAATTCTTTTGTGTAAAACCCGAATATCCATATCTTATCCCCAAAATTTCCTCAACGCCGTATCTATAATAAAGTTCCAATGTTAAAGCTCTTATAACATTATTAATACCTGGACATAGTCCGCCGCATGTTACGATTGCAGCTTTTGTTTTTGAGGAATCAAAAAATATTTTTTCTCTCGGGCCGGCAAGTTCTATGCTTATTGGATCTTCCATCCCGTGTGTAATCGCAGTTCTAAAAGCATCCAGACGTGGGTTATAAAGGATCCTGTCGTCGTCCGTTACAAAACCTATGAATTTGTGGCCCTTGGCTCCCAGAGATTTTTTCAGCGGCGAATCAAATCTGCAGGATCCCAAACTCCTAATTTGAAACATATCTATTCCTTTTCAGTCTTAATGAACTGAACGTTGCTTTGTTTTATAAGAGATTCAGCAAATGGATCAGTATAATCTTCATAATAAAAAACTTTTGAAATACCGGCATTGATGATCATTTTAGTGCATATTGCACAGGGTTTATAGGAACAATAGAGATCTGCTCCGTTAATGTTTAACCCGCTGCGCGCGGCCTGAATAATGGCGTTCTGTTCTGCGTGTAAACCTCTGCAGAGTTCATGCCTTTCTCCGGACGGAATTTTCATTGTCGTTCTTGTACATCCGCCTATTTCATTGCAATGTGGAACTCCACGCGGCGGACCATTATATCCGGTTGCTACAACCATGTTCTCTTTTACAAGCACGGCTCCTACTTTTCTTCTAAGACAAGTAGAACGTTCACTTGCCAGTGTTGCAAATTTAAAAAAATACTTTTGCCAGTCTGATCTGGACATTTTTACCTCAAAAAATAATCTTACCCGGCAATTGCTGTAACGGCCTATCTAGCCACTTCCCATTTTATTTTACCAAAATGGAATCTTGACACAAGTTCATCTTTATCGGCCATGATCCTTACAGAGTAGCCAAATTTTCCGGCATCTCCACACTTTATAACACCTTCGTAATTGCACAAATAGCCATCCTGACTCTTTACATCCATTATGACTTCCTGTCCATTTACTATGTTTCCGTTATAATCCAGATTACCATAGAAAATGGAAACAGTTACGTCTTCAGGTGTTATCTTGTCTAAATCTACTATAGCCTCTATATTCAGCAGATCATCTCTTTGTAATTCTTTATTAATGGGTTCTTTAACATCTATGATCTTTACTCTGTCCCATGAGACATTTATCTTCTTTTTCCATGCGGCAAGATCCTTTGCTCCTTTGAATTCATCTGCAGAAAGTTTTTCGAATGAATCAAGAGCATTTAAATAAAATCTTTTTGTATAGTCCTGGACCATTCTGTTTGTGTTGTAAACGGCACAATTCGTCATCATGCTCTTTTTCATCATCTCTACCCAGTCTTTTGGAATGCTATCTGTTCCACGTCTATAAAATTTAGGGACTATATGATCTTCAAGCAGCTGATATAACGCCTTGCTTTCTACCGAATCCTGATAATCAACCGATTCACTCCCTTTTCCATCATATTCTTCTCCGGCTCCGATTGCCCAACCGTTTTCCCTATTATAGGCCTCATCCCACCAGCCATCCAGGGTGCTCATATTTATTCCGCCATTGAAGCAAACCTTCATTCCGCTTGTTCCACTCGCCTCCAATGGTCGACGAGGATTACTGAGCCATACATCTATGCCCTGCACCAAATATCTTGCGATTGTCATATCGTAGTCTTCAAGAAATACTATATGACGTCTCAATTCCGGTTTTTTTGCAGTTCTATAAATCTCTTTGATAAATTCCTTTCCTTCTTCATCCTTTGGATGAGCTTTTCCCGCAAAAATTATCTGCACTGGCATTTCTTTATTTGTAAGAATCTTTGTAAGTCTTTCTATATCTTTAAATATAAGTGTTGCACGTTTGTACGTGGCAAATCTTCTTGCAAAACCAATAGTAAGAACGCTTGGATCCAGAACCTCATTTGCTATTTCAAGGTCCGATCCTGTGGCACCCTTGATTTCAAATTGATTCCTTAACCTTCTTCTTACAAAAGCAACCAGACGTTCTCTTCTTCTTTCATGAGTATGCCAGAGTTCGGTAGAGGGAATGTCTTTTATTCTATTCCAGATTGTTTCATCCCATGGTTGATCTATCCACCTAGGGCCCAGATATCTATCCAACAAACTTGCCATATCAAAGGATATCCATGTCCTTCCGTGAACTCCGTTCGTTATGGATGTAATAGGAACATCATCAGGTTCAAGATCCGGCCACATCCAATGCCACATTTTTCTTGAAACCTTGCCGTGCACTTGCTTCATCAAATTTTAATCCATATTGCTCCATCAGAGTTCTTATTCTTTCAAGAGCAAGAAAAGCGCTGTGACCTTCATTCATGTGTGTAACCACGGGAATTTTTCCGGTACTGTAAAGAGCCTTTACACCACCTATTCCCAGGAGAATTTCCTGCTTTATCCTCATCTCTGAATCTCCGCCATATAAACGCGATGTAACTTCTCTATTTGCCGGAGTGTTTTCAGCAATGTTTGAATCAAGAAGATATATCAGTGTTCTTCCGACTGTAACTTTCCAGATTCTGGCATGTAATGGCCCGTCAGGCATATCAATGGAAATCTTTAGAGCAACGCCATCTTTGTCTCTTATAAGATTAATAGGCATTATGAAAAAATCGTTCTTGGGATAGGTTTCCTGCTGCCAGCCATCCGAATTTAAATACTGTCTAAAATATCCCTCAGTATACAACAACCCTACACCGCAAAGAGGAATACCAAGGTCGCTGGCACTTTTCATATGATCACCGGCAAGCATTCCCAATCCGCCTGAATAGATCGGAATAGTTTCAGATAATCCGAATTCGGCAGAAAAATAGGCAAAGACCTTTTGCATGTTTTCCGGAGAATGATTTTCAAACCATGCCCTGGTTTTATTATAATCTTCGTTCTGTATCAGATTTGAATAATTATTTGTGAACCAGGATTTACTTTTTAGATATACATTGAGCCTGTTGTAAACTCTTTCCATGTGGCTAAGAAAGGATTCGTCATTACTTAATTCTTCCACTCTTTTCTGGGGAACTTTACAAAGTACTTTAAGGGGAGGGTT
>JAPLFT010000299.1 GCA_026390535.1 Pseudomonadota bacterium | reverse complement strand
GAACTTGCGGATGTTTATCTATCCTCTATAGGGGTAGATATCAAGACCCTCTCTGATATCTTTCTTAATTCATCGAATGGAACAGTAACCATAGATTCACTTGCTGAAGGCATAATAACCGCAGGAAGTATCACAATGGAAAATGCTGTGGATAGTAAGAAGCATGCTAAAGAAGCTGTAAAAGCTTTTGATGATTATGGCGCGCTCTTAATCGGTCAGGGCGTTACCAATGCCAATCAGATAGCCACATTCTACGGTGTTTTGTCGAGGATGTGTCAAATTGCCGTGCTTATGGCATATGCAGATATAGGACCTAACGGGGATGGTGATGGAAGAATTACCAAAACGGATATTTGCAGTACTATAGCCTGCGGTATTTCCGGTACCATATGTATAGATAGTCTTGTTTCCTGTGGCGGTATGGATAACGCCGACGCTCTTGAGGCAGCAAATGCACTTTATTCCATAAAGAATGAATTGGCGACACTGGGACTGGGTAACCTCCAAAAAGCGGTGGATAGTATGGCATCTAAAATTATTCCATTACCTCCTACATTTTTAACCAGTGGGTCCATCTTATCGTTTTTTACCGATCCTGCACTGGAAACATATAGAGCTGATGCAGGACGGGAACTGCTTAGAGAAATAGCGAGATAGGGGAGTAAAAAATGAAAAAAATATTATTGATTATATTAACTTTATCTTGTGTGACTATCTATGCCGACGAATATGGTTATCTGTATCATGGCTCCAGACCTATGGGAATGGGCGGCGCGTTTACCGCTGTAAGCGATGATTTTAACGCGTTCTTTTATAATCCGGCTGGCTTTAACAGGATAAAACCGGGAGAAGGAAAGGTCACAGTCCTTAACCCACAGATGGATATAAATTCTGCGGGGATGAATGTAATAGGAAAATTAAAAAATGGTATACCTCAAAATCCAATAGAAGCGCTTTCTCCGTATATTGGACAGAACGTTCACATTGATATCGCATCTAGTATACCAAATTATGCGGGACATAACTTTGGTATCGCACTGCTTCTTCCCGACGTAAAAAACGATACAGTACTTCGTCGTAATGTAGCGGTCCAGGCTATAGAGAATATAGTAGTTGATTCAGGACTGATGTTTGGGCTCTCCCACGGTTTCTTACAGGACAGATTGTCTATAGGTGCGGATATTAAGTTCCTTGTAAGGGGAGCCGGATCCACTACAATGGATGCTGTGCAACTGTATACAAAGAAGGCCATCAGTTTTAGGGATATAGGTGGCTATGGTTTTGGAGTGGATGGTGATATTGGTGCTCTATATACATTCAACAAAGTATGGTTCTTTGTTCCAACAGTAGGTCTTACTATCAATAATATAGGGGCTACAAAATTCCCGACTCGATTTGAAAGCTCCAGCAAGGTCGGCGATCTTTCAGATAAGTTCAGACTTCAAAGGACTGTAGGCATAGGTAGTAAATTTGAATTGCCCAACGTTTGGCATTTCTCCAAGTGGATATTTGCCGCTGACCTTGACAACATCGGTCTCAACGGTTCGATGTTTAAAAAGCTTCACCTTGGTATGGAAGCTCTCCTTTTTAACTTCTTTGGTTTGAGAGGCGGTGTAAATCAGGGGTATTTTACGTTTGGTCTTACGTTGAACATGCCTGTAGTACAGGTAGACTTTTATACCTATGGCGAGGAACTTGGAGATACTGCGGGTGCAAAGGGCGACAGACGTATAGGTTTACAGCTATCGTTTAGCTGGTAATATAATCAGGAAACATTGATGAAGGGTAAAAAATTTAAATCGGGATATGTGTCTGTGGTAGGATTGCCCAACGTTGGTAAATCCACTCTCATAAATCGTATATTGGATACAAAGATAATGGCAGTATCCGATAAGCCTCAGACCACAAGGAATAATATACTCGGCATATTTACGACAAAAGATTTTCAGATACTCTTTACGGATACTCCGGGATATCATTACAGTGAGAAAGATATAAATAAACCCGGTACTTTCAAAAATAGATCTCATACAAACAGCAGAAATAAAAATTATGCTCAGCCAGATCAAGGAAAAGTTCTCTTTTACCCCTGATGTTATTCCTGTATCCGTTCCAAGAAGTATAGGTTTAACGGATCTTATATCAGGAATAACAGAACTTTTGCCGGAAGGTCCTGCGTATTATCCCGAGGATGAACTTACGGATAGGGATCTAAGATTTCTATGCTCAGAGATAATAAGGGAGAAGATATTCCGCTATACACATGAGGAACTTCCGTATTCCACGGCGGTTAACGTTACAAAATATGAGGAGAATCCCGACATTCACAGGATATACGCTGATATATATGTGGAAAAAGATTCCCAGAAAGGGATAATTATTGGCGCTGGCGGACAGATGCTTAAAAGGATAGGAATGGAAGCCAGAGTAGATATAGAAAAACTGACGAGTACAAAGGTCTATCTGGAGCTCTTTGTGAAAGTCAAAAAGAACTGGACCAAGGATGAAAAAATGTTGAAGGAGTTTGGATATAAATGAAGGTAGCTATAATAGGGCGTCCTAATACCGGGAAATCCACACTCTTTAACCGTCTAATAGGCAGGAATAAAGCGGTGACGGATGATCTCCCCGGAGTGACTCGTGACAGGTTACTGTCTACTGTCGAACACAACGGAAAATTCTTTGAGATAGTGGATACCGGCGGTTACGAAAGGGGAAATGACCCTATATTAAAACATATAGTAGAACAGGTACATATCGCTGTAGAAGAATCAGATATAATACTCTTTACTGTGGATGCAAAACAGGGAGTGAATCCTATAGATAGAGAAATAGCTGATATACTCAGAAGAAAGAATAAGGAAACCATACTTGTGGTGAATAAGGTGGATCATGATAAACGTGAGTACAGCGACTTTTATTCTCTTGGTATTGAGACTGTTATGCCTGTGTCTGCGGAACATGCACTGGGTACAGAGGA
>JAPLFT010000095.1 GCA_026390535.1 Pseudomonadota bacterium | reverse complement strand
TCCAGATGATGAAATCCTAGGTTGTGGTGCAACAATGGCGAGGCATATATCAGAGGGGGACAAAGTTCATGTCCACATATTAGCAGAAGGTATTACAAGCAGGGATCAAGAGAGGAACAAAGATCTTAGAGAGAAAGAATTATCTGGTTTAAAAACATCAGCTATTAATGCAAATAAAATACTGGGCATTAAATCGGTCTTTTTCCACAATTTTCCGGACAATAGAATGGATGGCATTGAATTACTCGATGTTATAAAAGTAATTGAGAAGATAATAAAAGAAACTGGACCGGACATCATATATACACACTACATAAATGACCTGAACATAGATCATCAAGTGATTAGCAAAGCGGTTGTTACAGCTACCAGACCTTTACCTGGGATAAAAATCCCAACGATTTTATTTTTTGAGATACCGTCAAGTACGGAATGGCAAACATCATTATTAGAAGTTTTCTCACCGAACTGGTTTGTGGATATATCCGGTTATTTAGAACTAAAACTTAGAGCGTTAAAGGCGTATGAAGGTGAATTAAGATCGTGGCCCCACCCACGCTCGTTGAAAGGGATTGAATATCTGGCAAAGGTCAGAGGCGCAACTGTAGGTTTAGAGGCTTCGGAAGCTTTTATGTTATCAAGAAAAGTGGAGGGCATAGTTAATGAAAGAATTTAAAACAGAACAGGAATCTTTTTGGGCAGGGGCATTTGGCGATGAGTATATTGATAGGAACAACGACCACAAAATAATATCCAGTAATACCAATATGTTCTCTCAGGTGTTGAGCAAAACGGCGGGCATTAAATCGGTCATAGAGTTCGGTTCTAATATTGGTCTTAATCTTTATGCGATCAGGGCTCTTATGAAAGATGTTGAGTTTTCTGCTGTCGAAATTAACAAAAAAGCATTCAGTATACTAAAAGAAGTAGAGTGGATAAAAGCATATAATCAAACGATACTTGAGTTTGAGCCGGATTATCAGAGGGATCTTGCTTTAATAAAAGGTGTCTTGATACATGTTAACCCTGAAGAACTACCTAAGGTATATGAGCTGTTGTATAAATCCAGCAGAAAATATATTTGTATTGCTGAGTATTATAACCCAACTCCTGTATCTGTAAATTATAGAGGGAACAATGATCGTCTTTTTAAGAGAGATTTCGCAGGAGAAATGATGGATAAGTTCGATCTAAGCCTTATAGATTATGGTTTTTGTTACCACAGGGACAATAATTTTCCCCAGGATGATCTCAATTGGTTCTTGCTGGAAAAGAAAGATCATAATAGAGGTAAATAGTTATGAAAGTTCTATTAATAAATGTTGCATTACGGCCAGAGTCTCCTACTCTGATGCCTCCTGTTGGCTTAGGATATATTGCTACAGCTATTCATAATGCCGGTTTTGAGCTGGAGATATTGGATATTGATGCAAATCGTTATAGCGATAATGAGATTGAAGATCTGATCAAAGAGAAAAAATTTGATGTTGCAGCTATTGGTTGTATAGTGACAGGATTCCGCATAATAAGAAAACTAACGGATATAATAAAAAAGCATAAAAATGTGCCTATTATAGTGGGGAATTCAGTAGCTTCATCCATTACTTCAATACTTTTAAATCTTACACAGACTGATATTGCAGTGATAGGCGAAGGAGATATGGCTATTGTTGAACTTCTGAATGCAATTGAAAATAATAGTGACTTAAAAAAGATACATGGTCTAGCTTTTAAAGAAAAAGGAGAAATGATCTTTACCTCAAAAAGAGAAGTATTAAAAAATATCGACGAGATCTCGTTCATCAACTGGGAGCTTTTTGACGTCAAAAAATATATTGAAAAAAGTAAAATATATATACATGAGCCGTACCCAGTCCCGTATGAACAAGTAAGATCTCTGCCAATAAATACAGCAAGAGGCTGCGCTTTTAAATGCACTTTTTGTTATCATGTCTTTATTAAAGACAAGTATAGAGTTCGTTCCCCAAGATCTATCTGTGACGAAATTAAATTATTGAAAGAAAAATATGAGATCAATTATATCAATTTTTTTGATGAACTTACTTTTTATTCTAAAGAACAATGCGAGGCATTTGTAGACACATTGCTGGAATACGACCTGAATATTGCCTGGAAGGCATCTACTAGAGCAGATTTGCTGGGTGTAGAAGATATAGAGATAGCCAGGAAACTTAAAAGATCAGGATGTATAGGATTAGGTTTTTCTTTAGAATCGGCCAATGCAGACATATTGAAAGCCATGAATAAAAGATTAAGCGTAAAAGATTTTATTGCTCAGACTAAAGTCCTCAGGATGGCAGGCCTTATACCTTGGACAAGTCTGGTTTTGGGCTATCCTCAGGAAACAGAACAAAGTTTAAAAGAAACCTTTGATGTTTGTTATGATGCGGATATTTACCCTAGTAGCGGCTATCTGCTGCCACTGCCGGGAACTCCTATGTACGATTATGCTGTTAAAGTTGGGGAAATAGGGAATGAGGAAAATTTTTTGATGAACATGGGTGATAGACAGGATTTTTCGATCAATCTTACTAACATGGATCGTGAAAAAATTGAGCAAATTGTAACTGAAAATTTAAAAAGAATTTCAGATAAATTAAGTCTGGGGCTGGATGAATCTAGACTGATAAAAACGGGTCATTATAGGGTGAAAAAATAAGTAAAACGGATTTAATTAACTAGAGGGAGAAAATAATGACTGATATTCGCAATGAAAAATCAATCTTTGAAGTTTATTACACTAACGTTCTTTTTGTTGATAGATATAAAGTAGATGGAAATAGAGCCGTTGACGTTATAATTCCTATCATTCATACCAATGAACTATGGGAAGTAAACCTGAAATCTCTATACAGAGAGATCCCTGTTAACAGACTTTTGATTGGTGATGGCGGTTGTATAGATAATTCAATAGAAATTGTAAAAAAATTTCCACGAGTTACCGTTTACGACCATAGCAGTTATAAATCGTTAGGCTATAGTATAAGAAAATTAATAGAATCTGTAGAAACAGAGTGGTTTGTTTATCCTCATTCAGATGTTTTTTTCCCAGATGGTTGGTTTGACAAAATGGAAAAGCACCAGTCGGGATATGACTGGTTTGGTTGTAAAATGAGACAAACTGTTATGCTAGAGTATGCCTATAATGACGAATCCAGGCCATATGCGGGGACTCAAATGGGTAAACGAGCTGCCTTTATTGATGGTTTAAGATCAATAGATGACGACTATATCTACAGACAAGAGGATTTCGTTTTCTCTAATTTGGTAAATAAAGCTGGTTATAAAGAAGGAAAAGTTGATGACACTTTTCATTACCATCAAATAATGGTCAGAAAAACAAAAGGGCTTGACTTAAATATTGATAAAGTCACACTGGAGTTTGGTAAGAAACCAGAAGAAGAATATAGATCTTCGATTATGCAGATAAAGGGAACAATTAAATATTTAGATCCCAAATTCTTTTTTGCCAGATCTATTGTAAATGAACTTATTAAATTGAAAAAAATTGGCCTGCTTAATTGGACAGAAATAACTGGTTTTATAAAACTGAATAACCGAAAGTGGTTAAAATACTATATGTATTGGAGAATAAAAGTCTTATTAGATGGTTCTAGGGATCGTCTTGCCAAGTTGAT
>JAPLFT010000024.1 GCA_026390535.1 Pseudomonadota bacterium | reverse complement strand
CATGGTTATGTGGATGTTAAAGTAGCCCTGCTCTTATGCCTTGGATTCATTATAGGCGCATTAATCGGTTCAAAGATGGCTGTAAATATGGATACAAAGTATTTAAAAATGATCTGCGGAATAATGTTCATCATCATCGGCCTCAGAATGACATTTCTAAAAAATTAAAGACCCTGCTTATATATTTATATTGTAATATTCCCGCCTGATGATATCAAAGATGAGATTAGTAATAACGCCCGTATGGGTTAATTAAAAGGGAGGATCAAATTTTATGAAAAAATTGTTTTTACTTGGCCTGGGATTGTGTGCTTTTTCTCTATCTGCGGTGACTTTCACAGAGTATGCAACAAATGATTACAACGATATAAAAGGTGCTGTAGCTAAAGCTACGGATAACTGCGTAAAGACAAGATATACGAATATGTCTACCTACCTGAGTACTAATGTAATAAATAACACAAACACGCTAAAGACATTGGAAACAAAAGTACAAAAATTTTGCAAGGATGGAACTGGTGGTGAGAAGATTAACTATGTGAAGAATGGCAAGCTTACGATTTATACCGGTATTGTTCTTCATAAATTACCAAGCACATTCACAACAAATAAAGGAGACACAACAGGTTCTGTATGGTTTGTAGAGAAGGATCAATGTAAGGATCTTGTGTTCAATACTACAAAATAACGTTACATAGCATAAATAACAAAAAGGCACATGCTGCACAGCATGTGCCTTTTTGCTGAAACAGGAGATATATTAAAACATACGCAATAACCCTAATTGACCTATCCCTAAAAGAAATGCATAAAATCCATAATATGATTAGCGATCAAATTTTAAGAGAACAGATGGTTGAGGATCAGATCAGGTATAGAGGAATATATGATACAAACGTGCTGGAAGCGATGTCCTCTGTACCAAGGCATATCTTTGCTAATGAATATGATCTTGACCTGGCTTATGCGGATACCCCTCTTCCCGTCGGATATGGACAGACAATATCCCAGCCGTACATAGTAGCTTATATGACGGAAGCAGCTATGTTAAAAAATAATGACAGAGTTCTTGAGATAGGAACAGGCTCGGGATATCAATCGGCAATACTATCCAGGATAGTAAAAGAAGTATATACGATAGAGATTATCGGCCCCCTGGGTGAAAACGCAAAAAAAATATTCAAGGAAAACGGTTACAAGAATATACATGTGAGGATCGACGACGGATACAAAGGATGGCAGGAAGTCGCGCCTTTTGATGCGATAATAATAACGGCAGCCCCCAAAGACGTACCTCAAGAATTATTAAAACAATTAAAGGTCGGAGGACGGATGATAATACCCGTAGGGGTATTTATTCAGGAACTTTTCAGGCTTACAAAGACAGATAAAAAGATCATAAAAGAAAATTTACTCCCGGTAAGATTTGTCCCTATGGTTGATAAAAAGTGAATTTTCCTGGATTCAGTAACATATCTTATCTTCCTTGTTTTTCCATAGTATGAAGGGTTCGTACGCTTTTTTGAGTATTACACGTTCAGTTAGCAATCTCTTCTTCTTCGACTTAAGTTCAAATTCCCTGTATATGATCGAATCATCAAAACCGGCATTTTCAGCATCTTCTCTGGTAGAGGAATGGTAAAGTTTTTTTATCCTAGCCCAATAGATCGCGCCAAGACACATAGGACATGGCTCACATGAGCTGTATATCTCGCAGTCGGAAAGATCAAAAGTGTTGAGCGTTTTACAGGCTCTTCTTATAGCAAGTACCTCGGCATGTGCCGTCGGATCATTTGTATGAGTAACTTCATTGTATGCTTCGGATATTATTTTTCCATCCTTTACAACTAAAGCTCCAAAGGGGCCTCCACAACTGTCTACACCTTGTTTTGCAAGCTCAATCTTATCTGCAGAAAGTGACTTAATCTCACGCTTGGCAAGATATTTAAGAAACGCCCGGAGTGCGATGAGGTGATAATTCTGTGTGTTTTTCTGCAACGAGCTTTCATCTCGCCCTGCAATTTCC
>JAPLFT010000036.1 GCA_026390535.1 Pseudomonadota bacterium | reverse complement strand
AAGAAAATCTCTTGAATATATAAGTTCAGGGTCAGTCTTTTCGCCTTTTAAAATCCAGATGAAATTAATGTTTGGATAAGTCAAAAGTTTTTTATAACTATATGTTAGAGCCTCAATAAATTGCCACTTGTGGTCAAATAGACGATAATGATTAACGAATAATAGTATTTTCTGACATTTCTTTTTTCTAAATTTGTGACTTGCGAGCTGCTTATTGGCTTTTTTCAGACTATTCTCGATATTCTTGTGGACTTCTTGGGGTGGATTTCTAAAAGTTGGTTGACTATGAGTGGAAAAGCAAACGCCAGCTCCTTTTTTAGAAATGGTATTTATTTTTACTTTACCAAGTTGTTCTACAGAACATTCATTTAAGTTGTTTTTAATTGCTTTATCAATTTCATCAGCAATTTTAGAAATTTGTTTTCCTTTTGAGGTTGAATAAAAAAAGGGGATAGAGATCATATATTGCCCTATCACTCTTTGCTCCAATATTTTTTTTAATTTTAAAGTAAATTGATTATATTTGGCAGATTCTTCAGTTTCTTCTCTATTAACAACCCTTTTTACCTCTACTAACAGGTTAAGTTCTTTTATATAGTAATCAGGGCTACTTTTATTGCTTTCCTCAATTGCTTCAATCGTAATATTCTTAAGATTTATTCTTTTATACTTTACGTAATGCCTTATGAATTTTTCTAAATAAGGATTTTCTTCTTTTCCTTTTACATTGAAATAAACTCTCATCGATTAACTTTCTATCACGCTTAAGACGAGCTAGAAATGAATGAAATCATTCTTGTCCATACAAAGTGGCAGAAGCAGATAAAAGCCCTGTAAAATCAATCATTTGTCTGATTTACAGCTATTAAAACCAGGACAAATTGGACAGAATTTCGATACGTTTATTATAAAATTATGATACTTTAATTGTGATAAGGTGCTCTAGTGGCGCCATTTGGGTTAGACATAATATCTTTTAACAGGAGATAACATGAAACCTAGGCTAAATCTGTGGCAGATCATCTGCATGAGCGTGGGTTTCTTTGGTATTCAGCACGGTTTCTCCATACAATTTGCCAGAATGAGCTCTATTTACGAAAAACTTGGAGCAACTCCCGATCAGATACCCTTTCTATGGCTTGCAGCCCCAATGACGGGATTGATAATCCAGCCCATAATAGGTTATTTAAGTGACAGAACATGGGGTAGATTGGGAAGAAGAAGACCATATTTTCTCAGTGGTGCTGTTCTTGCTACCATTGCACTTGTCCTGATGCCCAATTCATCCAGTGTCTGGATGGCGGCAGGAATGCTTTGGATACTGGACGCATCTATAAATATAAGCATGGAACCTTTCAGGGCGTTCGTTGCGGATAAATTACCTCAGGAGCAGGTAGCGACGGGTTACGCTATGCAGACCGTTATGATAGGCATAGGCGGAGCATTGGGATTTTGGATCGCCTCCAAGGATTGGCTGGTTATGTTCCCCTCGCTGTCTTCATGGATACCAAGTTCAATGCACATGCAGTTCTATATATGCGCGATAATGTTTCTGGGCGGTGTAATATATACCGTATCTACATCGGGTGAATATCCGCCTGAGGATATGGCCGCGTTTAAAAAACATAAGAAAGAGAACAGCGGTATAAAGCACTGGGCCAAGACCACATATGAAAGTTTTATCCACATGCCCGGACCTATGAAGCGGCTGGCATGGGTACAATTATTCAGTTGGATGGGGCTCTTCTGCATGTGGATATTTTATTCAGTCGCTGTAGCACATCACGTTTTTAAGGCATATGACCCTCATTCAAGTCTGTATGAGGTGGGTATAAGAACAGCCAGCAGCTCAATGACAGTATATCAAATCGTCAGCACTGCATTTGCCCTGCTTATCCCCCTTGTTGCAAGAAAAATAGGTTCCGTGTATGTGCATACGATAGGATTAATATCGGCAGGTATCGGATTATTATCCATATATTTTATAAGCGACCCTTCATGGCTCTATGTATCTATGGTCGGTGTGGGTATTGGATGGGCTACGATCCTTTGTATGCCGTATGCGATCCTTGTAAGGCACATACCAAAGGAAAAATACGGGATATACATGGGCATATTCAATATGTTCATTGTTATACCGGAGATAATTTCGTCACTACTACTAGGCTGGTTCATGAGGAA
>JAPLFT010000266.1 GCA_026390535.1 Pseudomonadota bacterium | reverse complement strand
GAAGTAAATAAAATCAGGGAGATTCTTAATATTGATCCAGTCTCTGAAGTAGCTTCTACTAATATAGTAGAAAACATATCAACAAACAAAGAAGAAAGTAAAGTCGAGAAAATCAATCCAGACATATTCAGAAAAGACATTGACAACCTGTTGAAGTGTTTGTTTCAAGATAACCAAGTTGCTTTGAAAGAATCAAACAATCAGCTTTGTGATTTGCTCAAACAGATACAAGAAAATGAGGAACTAAAGCGAGATTTTTCTCGTCATCGTTTATTAGAGCTAGGAATGGGTCTTATAGAAGATGACGGAAGTTGTCCATTATGCCTAACCCCATGGTCACCAAATGAACTGAAAAAATTAATCGAGAAGAGGATAACTCAAGTTGAATCGGCAAAGAAACTAGATACCCAGATAAAAGAAAAATCAGGAAATATTCTGCAAGAATTTAAAAATTGTATTCAGCATATTGAGACAGTAATATTAACCTTAAGGAAAGCAGAACTACCAAAGCCTATTGAGATCCTATGCGAATGGCAGCAAAATTTATTAGAGAATTGCAAGAAACTTGAAGATCCAATTGAAAATTATCAAGCAAATCAACAAGAAAAATTAAGCGTTCTTTTTGCACCAGCTAATATTGAGTCTATTCTTGAGGAAGCCTTTGGGACCATTTCACAGAATAACCCAAAACCAACTTCACAAGATACAGCAATTCAAACTCTGATCCGATTAAGTACTCTATAAAGTATTGCACTCCTCAGATGAAGAAAATTTTATGGCGGAGCTTAAGTCGGATGGACCAAAACTGAATTTTGAAGTTGACTTCTACGGACGTGGTAGTTTTCCACCGCTAGCATTGCACAGTGAAGGTCATCAAGACACAATGGGGTTATGCTTGTATCTGACGTTAGCAGAATATCTGACTGGTGATATAATTCACCTTGTAGTTTTGGACGATGTTGTGATGTCAGTAGATGCTAGTCATAGACGACATATATGCACTCTGTTATCTAAAAAGTTTCCTGATAAACAATTCCTGATTACGACACATGACAAAACATGGGCATATCAACTACAGAAGGAAGGGGTAAGTAAAATCAGCTATGAATTCAGTAGGTGGAGTTTAGATACAGGACCATTTGTATCTGAGGAAACAGAACTATGGGAGAAAATAAAACAAAACTTGGAAAATAATGATATCCATAATGCGGCTTTTAGACTGAGAATAGGAACTGAGCAGTTTTTTGAAGGTGTATGTGATGCATTAGAAGCAAGTATTCAATATAAGTCCGATGGTCGGTGGGAATTATCTCATTATCTTAATGCAGGGGTTTCAGCTTATAAAAAACTCTTAAAAGAGGCTAAAAACGTCGCTAATTCTTGGGGTAATGAAAAGGAACTTGAAGCAATACAGGAACGGGAAAGCATTTTTGACCAGATATGGAAACGAACTACTGTAGAGCAGTGGGCGGTGAACCCAAATGTTCACTACAGTAAATGGGCTGATTTCACTGTTGAAGATTTTCGTCCAGTTATAGATGCCTTTAGGGATTTATTTGAGGTTTTCATATGCCAAAGATGCGGAAGCATGATAAAAATTGCGTCATCGGGAGTGATACCGGTATCATTTGGCTGTAATTGTGGATTCGTTACTTATACTCT
>JAPLFT010000230.1 GCA_026390535.1 Pseudomonadota bacterium | reverse complement strand
TAATCCTCAAAAATGAGGATTTTTTCATGGAATTTAGATTCTTCTGAGGACATATACCTACCATTTATATCCTTATTGACCCCTATTTTTATCTCAATCTTATCATTTGCCACTAACCAAGAAAGAAGTTCAAATCTTTTTCTTATTATATCATTCTTAAAATCAGCTACACATTCCTCCCATTTCTTATTTAATACATCACTCATTCCCTTTATCCCGCGGTTTATAGCTTCAACATCTTCTTTGGAAAGTTCACTGCCTATAATCAAATACATCTTTTCACCATTTTTTATAAAAGCACTGATACCTCTAAATGCAGCAGCTATAGAAGTCGAGGAGAAATAACCGGCTATCCTGTAATAGAATCTGGATCTTGATAAGGCAGGTATGAAAAAATCCCTAATCAAATCATGCGTTGCGCTGCTATACCTTGTCTCCCATGGATAATCCGATAGTCTATCCATTTACGTCCTCCAAAAGACTTTCGTCAATATCTAAAAGCACTTCCCTCTTTATCTGATTAAGCATAGTTTCATGACGGGTGTCATATTTTGATTCATGAATCTCTAATTCCTGTAAGATTTTAGTAACTTTTTCCCATTGCTCTTCTGTGAATAGCTTCTTCAAATCACTTAACTTCCTTATATGTAGAGTATATCCTTGAGATATGAATGCTGTCTTTAGAATAGATATTAATTCCTGTGTTTCATAATAAATTCTCTCTAATTTTATGTTATTATCAACAGATTCTGTTAATATTATATTGTTCTCACAGATATCATTAAATTTTAATAATCCCACCATCGATAAAATTTTGTTTGTGTCTTCCTTAAGGAGGTTTGATGTTTTTTCTAATATCTCATTTACTCTCTTTCTAATCTCTTCTCCTTCCCCATTTATATTGATTACTAATTGAGGATTAACCTTCAAGAGTTCATTAAGTGTATAAGAGCATATGAACAAGTCGTCTATATAACCTGCAATGGGGTCATCATCCGGAATAACATCATTGGACATTGCAAAGTAACTAAAACAACAATTAATCTTTAATTTAAGTTTCCAATCGAGATTTTTTGAGATATAAATCTCCTGTAATAAATTGAAAAAACGAGGTATATAGATTAATATCTCTTTGTATGCCCCATCATAACCCTGAGGGAATATGGAATCTAGCATGTCACTGTAAGTTTTATTGCTTCCCATCATGATCCTCCAAAAAAGCGATGTATCTTTTTATCTCACTAAATTCAGGGTGGGCAGTTATATACCCCTCAAACATTTTAAAACGCCTATGGTCCAATTCTAATTTTAAATCAAAGAATTCCTGTATGATTACCGCATTCATAGCATACAATAATCTGAGTTTTTTATTTGCTTTTCTTATCTGAAAAAGTTTATCATTGGAACATAATAAATCAAGCGCATTGAACCTAGAAAGACCTACAAAGTTCAATATCTCATTCTCTTTCCCCCCTAAATTCTCCAATGTTTTGGAATGAATATCATAAATAAGATTAAGTAGCTTTTCGCCATGTTCTTCAATATCCAAATCATTAGCATTATTGAGGATTATCTCTTTTGATATCTTGTCTCTAATCTCTTTCAGTACATATGAGCATAAGAATAAATCATCTAGATAACCCTTACCCCCTTCCTTGTCGTTTATAACATCCCTTTCTAAAACAAGATAAGCGAGGGCGCAATTTACTAATATGCGGGAA
The DNA here is from genome assembly GCA_026390535.1 of Pseudomonadota bacterium. GTDB lineage: Bacteria > Bdellovibrionota > JAFGOL01 > JAFGOL01 > JAFGOL01 > JAPLFT01. Next base: position 299 of record JAPLFT010000230.1, on the reverse strand, counting down.
TACCAATTTGTCTTCTTATCTGAGATTATATTACATAATAATTTATAAAAGGAGGGCAGGTATCTAAGTATACCCTCAAACTCTTTTGAGTATTTTACATCTTCCTTTAGAAGGTCATAATAATCTTTTGTTTTTTCTTCTGCCGTCTTAATCATTGACATTATCCTCAAACCTTCATTTCCTTCCCCTTCTCCGGGATCACAACATTCTTATGGAACTTCTTAAACTCCTCTTGAGCCGCAGTATGTATAGGTATCAATATCTTCGGTTTTATGGTCTTTATAGTCTCAATCAAATCA
>JAPLFT010000078.1 GCA_026390535.1 Pseudomonadota bacterium | reverse complement strand
AAAATGAAAGCATAATAGATCCGGATCAAAAATCACCTATAATACCTCAGGCTGTAATATATTCACTTGAGGACAATGAAAAACTAAAGAAAAAATCGCTCATCAGAATTACAGCTACAACCGGTATATTACTGATGTTGGCCGTTATAATAACAATGTTTTTAAAAAACGATAAAGCCGCGCCCGATATAATAAATATAAACGGGGTAAAATTTGAAAAGACATATACAGAGATAACTCTGCCTGCGGCCGAAACCTCCGATTACAAAGCAAAAGAGGCAAAAAAACTCAGAGATGATGCCATTGCGCTTATGAGAAATGACAACATACCGGATTACCAAAAAGCGGCAGAAATGCTTTTACGGTCTTTTGGGTTCGATACTTCAAACAGCAGCACTCTCTCCTATCTTGCCTATGCATACAGCAGGCTGTATTATGTCTCAAGAAGAGATGCAGAGTATATAAATGCATTGAAAGCAATAATAGCCAGATCTGAAAAAATAGATCCTAATATTCAGACGCTATCAATGGCCAGGATAGCGGGCTCTAATATTCAAAAAGATTACAGAGCAGGAATAGTAACTTTTAATGAACTTTTAAGTTCTTTGAAAGATCCGTTAAAAGTAAATCATGATGTTTTACTTGTCACGGCAGAAGCAGCCATTGGCAGTAATGATTATAATTCGGCGTTTCAAATAGTGAGTAGATTGAACAAAGCGGAAGAATATAAAAATCCAAGATCGTATTATCTTGAGGGAATTATAAGAATAAACAACAAAGAGCTGGAATTGTCTGCCGCTGCATTCAAGAGAGCTTTGGAAATAAATCCCAATCACTTTTCGTCAAAGGTTAAATTGTTTGAACTGGGAAAAGAATCCAGTCTGAATAATATTTTTAATTTTCTTAAAGCTAATTATAAAAGTATGAACCATGATGACACATCCATTTGCCTTTATCTTCTTGGAAATATAATGGTTCAAAATACCGACGTAAAAAAAGCAAAATATTTTTACGAGAAAGCATTGGATTTTTCAAATGAAAATGTAAAGGCAATGATAGCCTATGAACAACTCGGCGGGAATATCAGTAAATATAAAAGAGACGCTTCAATCACTTCAATTCCCGGTGCGGAAACCAGCACTTTTCTTATACGCGGTGATGAACTCTTTCATCTTCAAAAATATCGTGATTCATCCTTACAATACAGAATGGCTGCCAGCCTTGATCCTCAAAATGCCATGGCCTGGTATAAACTGGGTGAGGCTTACAGGATGACCTATGAACACGCAAAAGCCATAGACGCATATACCGAAAGCTTAAAACTGGACAAATTGAATGTTGATTCTCTGGTGAAACTGGCGCGTACTCAGATAGACGTATATAAATTTAAAGATGCTGCGGATAACTTAAAGAAGGCACAGGAAATTGATCCGGATAATCCCGATGTATTGTTCACAATAGGATATCTGAATGACAGAAGAAATGTAGGCGATGCCGAGGTCATTAAATATTATCACAGGGCTGTAGCAAATGATTTTTCTCATGTAGATGCAAATTTTGCCCTTGGCAAAAAAACCTTCGACTATGAAAGATATGAAGAGGCCAGACTTTCTTTTGAGAAAGTATTGAATAAACAGCCTGATAATTTTGAATCCTACATGTATATAACCAGGATACTGGCCAAGCTGGATCATATATCAAAAGCTGAACGGTATGTAGAGAACCTGGAAAAGACATTTCCTGAGGTTGCAGAGATCTCTACCGGTCTTGCTCAGGCATATATGGATGTTATGGATTATGATTCCGCAGAAAGAGAACTTAAAAAAGCACTTAAAAAGAATAAATACTCTATTTCTGCTTTAAAAACATATGCAGAGCTCTGTGAAAAACTCGGTAGGAATAAAGATGCTCTCGGCTATTATGAAACAATAGCAATAATCGCACCTTATTATTTAGACGCTATAAACAAAAAAGCAAATATATACTGTTCACTAGGGCAGTTGGCTAATTGTGAACAGGAACTGACAAGACTTGTTCAGCTGGCTCCTGAATTTCCAAAGGCTTATTACACTCTGGGAAAAATGTATTTTAAAGAGAATCAGCTTGAAAATGCGGAATTTGCTCTTAATAGCGAGATACAAAATAATCCTTATATAAGAGAATCCTATATCATGCTGGGTGATGTTTATATAAAGGCTAATAAAATTCAAAAAGCCCTGGATCTGTTCCAAAGGATGCTTGTCGCAAATAGAAAAGATCCTTATGCACTCCTGGGACTTGCCGCGGCATCTTATGCAGGAAGGGATTTTGCCACCGCTGACGCATACATAACACAGGCAAGACACATTGATCCAACCATAAGTCGTATTTACTTTCTTGAATGCCGGTTGTATTTTGATCAAAAGATGTATGCCGAGTCCAGAAATTCATGTGATGAGTTCTTAAAACGTTCACCTAATGATTTTGATTCTGCAGAGGCCAAGGACATAATAAGTAAAATAAACAAGTAGACAGGAGAGACCCCATATATGATAGACAGTAAAAAACTTATAGAAAATCCGAAAGAATACAAAAGATGTCTTAAGCTTAGAGGATGGGATCCTTCCGTCGTTGATGAGATAGTAAAATATGATCTGGAAAGAAGAGAACTTATATCAACTGTAGAAAAGTTAAGAAGTGAAAAAAATCTAAAGAGCAAAGATTTTGGTAAATTAAAAAAAGAGGGAAAGGATACTTCCGAACTCGAGAAAATCATCAAACAGATAACAGATGCTCTTACAAAATCAGAGAACAGTTTAAATGAGATACAGACAAAGTGTGACAATATATTGCTTACTACGCCGAACTATTTACTACCCGATGTCCCTGAGGGAAAAGATTCCAGCTTCAATAAAGTAGTAAGAGAATGGGGTAAAAAGCCTGAGCTTGCATTTAAGCCGAAGGATCACGTGGATTTGGGAGAAAGCCTTGGAATAATAGATTTCAAGCGTGCCGGAAAGGTTACAGGAGCAAGATTTGTATTTATGTGCGGACTGGGGGCAAGACTTGAACGATCCCTTATAAACTTTATGTTGGACACACATGTGAAACAACATGGGTACAGCGAGATACTTCCGCCTTATATAGTAAATGAACAGTCTCTGATAGGAACCGGCCAGCTTCCAAAGTTCAAGGAAGATCTTTTTAAACTTGAGAATTTCCCATACTACCTGATACCTACGGCAGAGGTGCCAGTAACAAATTTTGTCTCCGATGAGATCATAGACTATGATAAACTTCCTTTAAAATTTGCAGCATATTCGGCATGTTTCAGGAGTGAGGCAGGAAGTTACGGGAAAGATACCCGTGGGATGATACGCCAGCATCAATTCAACAAGGTCGAGCTTGTTAAAATAACAGATGCCAAGAGTTCAATAGAAGAACATGAAAAACTGACACGGGATGCGGAAAAGATACTTCAGCTCCTTGGACTTCATTACAGGGTTGTTACTTTGTCCTCCGGAGATACCGGTTTTGCCGCAGCAAAATGTTACGATATTGAGGTCTGGTTACCATCAATGAATGAGTATAAGGAAATATCTTCCTGCAGTGTGTTCTTGGATTTTCAGGCTCGTAGGGCAAAGATACGATATCGTGATCCTGAGACAGGAAAACCCACACTTGCACACACAATAAACGGTAGTGGTCTTGCAATAGGAAGAACCGTTATCGCCGTAATGGAACAGTATCAGCAGGCAGATGGATCGATAATCATACCTGAAGTCTTAAGGCCATATATGGGTGTAGATAAGATCACAGCCGCGTTAGTTATTTAATAACGGAAAGCTGGAAATGTATATCGTAATGCTTCAGCATATTCGATTTTGCATTTTTCCAAGTTAACAGCATAGGTATCATTTTTACTCTTATCCCAATTAGAATCTTTGATTTGTCCAGCGCCATTATTTATAGTTATACTAACAACCCTTCTAGCAAAATCATTTTGCTTAGTAGTTGCAATGTATCTATCATCAAAAGCACAGTTTATAAGACTAGTATTTACCTGATCTTTTGTAGGCAACATACCAAATGTAAGTTTTGTAAAATCCTCATCATTATCAGAGACATAAGGCACAAACTTCTTTTCATCATTATATACACACTTTGCATAAGATGAAGCCTTAACTTCAAAGCGACTATAACCTTCTTCTATAGAATTCATTGTTACATTTTCGAAAACAATAGGATTATTATTACATTCACAAGTAATCTGAACTAGTACTTTAATGTATTGTTTTGTTGGCTGTTGTGTTTTTGTATTTTCTTGAGCAAAAAGGTTTAAATTAAAAAGACAAAAAGTAATAATCACTAAACTATTTCTCATAATAAAATCCTCCCTCGATATAAAATCATTTATTATAATGCAAATTTTATGCCTCCAACAAAAATTATACATATCAACAAGTTAACGACGCAATAGCAAATCATAAAGGGTACAACTGTATCGATATAAAACACGCCTTATTTACTTGACAAATCAAATCTTTTATTATAGAAATTGCTATTAAATTAACTCGGAGGTTTTTATTATGAAGAAGATTTTTAGTATTTTTATTTTTAGTATGTTAGTAGCTACTGCTTCTTTTGCTACTGACTCATCTTGTTACAAAATGAGATTGGGAAATTACAAAACCGTAGATTATCAAAACTTTAATTATCTTTGTATAGGGAGAACCCCTAAGGCAATTGTTGTAATAATATACAATGAGAAAGGTCCTGTCCTCTTCAATGAACAAAATCAGCCATACCCAAACCTTCCTCTATATCTTTTCTATGAATGCACAGAGACCAAGCTTGCAAGCTATGAGGCGAGAATACTCGATGGTTCGGTCATTAGTTTTTTAACTACTGATGCTCCTGATTCTATAATTTGCAAGGATGGATTGTTTATTGTTTATGAAAAACCTGTCAATGATAGGAAAGCTACGGCAACCAAGCTAGTCATGGGTGGATTACGTTATTCTATATCGTACTCGGGTTCTAAACCTCTTATAGCCGACGAGTAATCTTCTATACATGACATGTTATTGCTAATATAAAAAGATACTTTGAAATTTATAAAGACGTTATGAGCATTTTTTATTACTGAAAAGTAATAAAAAAGCGCAGTGTATTTAGAAATTTCGAAGTATCTTTTTATGTTAGTCAGAAACGATTAATGTTCTCTTTTTGATATTCTTTCTATCTTTACTGCTTTGCCGGTGTTGTCGAATTCTATATAGACACCGTTTATGCCAACGTTAACTTCTGAGAACTTAAAGCCCACTGGACGCTGGGTGATGAATTTTTGGATTATAACATCCTTATCCACCCCTATTACAGTATCCATTGAGCCGCACATGCCGGCATCTGTTATATACGCTGTACCCTCGGGTAAGATCCTTTCATCGGCGGTCTGCACGTGTGTATGTGTACCAACCACGGCAGAGACCCGACCATTAAGGTGCCAGCCCATGGCCTGTTTTTCACTCGTTGTCTCAGCATGAAAATCAACTATTACGATCTTCCCTTTTGTATTTATTCTCTTCAATAGACAATCCATAGCCTTAAAGGGACAGTCAATACACTCTACAAATGTTCTTCCCATTATGTTAATTATGACAAACTCTATGTCGCCTTTTTTTATCTCTGTATAACCAACACCCGGCGTAGCATAGGCATCACTGCACGGATAATTTAAAGGTCTTATCAGTTTATCGCTCTTTGCATCCAGATAATTAAATATTTCCTTATGTTTCCAGATGTGGTTACCTGAAGTCATTACATCCACGCCTAAAATAAATATTTCATCGGCGATCTCCGGAGTTAAACCGATACCACCGGCGGCATTTTCCGCATTGGCTATTATAAGGTCCGGATTATATTTTTCTTTAAACTCGGGAAGATATTTATGAAGTGCTTTTCTTCCACCCTTTGCAACTATATCACCCAGAAAAATTACCTTTATCACTTAGCGACTCCAACAGCTCTTGTCTCTCTGATAACTGTGATCCTAACCTGTCCCGGATAAGAGAGTTCTTCCTCTACTTTTTTGGCTATATCCCTTGAAAGGACTATAGCACCCTCATCAGTTATATCATCACTCTTAACCATTACTCTTACTTCACGTCCAGCCTGAATTGCAAAAGCCTTTTCTACGCCGCTAAATGAGTAAGCTATTTTTTCAAGATCCTCAACCCTCTTAACGTAGGACTCCAGCATTTCTCTTCTTGCACCTGGTCTTGCTCCGCTTAATGCATCTGCCGCCTGGACTATAAAATCAAGGATCGTCTCCGGTTTTTCTTCTTCATGATGCGATCGTATTGAATGAACGATCTCCGGACGTTCTCCGAATTTTTTGGCCATATCGGCACCGATCTGTGCATGGGATCCTTCTACAGAGTGATCTATAGCCTTTCCTATATCGTGTAATAATGCTGCGCGTTTTGCCATTTTGACATCAACACCGAGTTCACCCGCCATTGCACCGGCTAAGAACGCAACTTCCATCGAGTGAACATACTGATTTTGTGAATAACTGGTTCTATATTTTAATGCACCTATTAGTTTTAGCAATTCAGGATGTATTCCGTGAACACCGACTTCGAACATCGCCTGTTCTCCGGTTTCCCTTACTTCCTTATCCAGTTCTTTCTTAACCTTTTCAACGATCTCTTCGATCCTGCCCGGATGTATTCTTCCGTCAGCGATCAATCTTTCTATAGAAAGACGAGCTGCTTCCCTTCTTAACGGATCAAAGCTGGATATAACAACTGTTTCCGGAGTATCATCTATTATCAGGTCAACACCGGTCGCAGCTTCTATAGCTCTTATATTTCTCCCTTCTCTTCCTATTATCCTTCCTTTGAGTTCATCACTTGGAAGATTAACAGTAGAGATGGTCCTTTCTGCAACATATTCTCCCGCATATCTCTGTATCGCAGTTGATATAACAAATTTGGCTTTTTTATCTGCTTCCTCTTTTGTATCTTCCTCTATCTGTTTTATATGTCTTGCGGCTTCATGTTTTGCGTCGGTTACGATCAATTCAACCTGAAGACGTTTTGCCTCTTCTGTTGTCATTCCCGTTAATGTTTCCAGTTTTTTTTGAGCTTCCTGCACCTTGTTTTTATAAAGCTGCATCTCATCTTTGACCTTGCTCTCCCTTGTTACCAGTTCATCTTCCGTTTTTTTGTTCTTTTCTTCCTTGGCATCCACCAGGCTCATTCTCTTATCTAAATTTTCTTCTTTGGCTAAAAGCCTTTTTTCCGCAACTTGAAGATCTTTGTTCTTCTCACGGGATTCTTTCTCCATCTCCATTTTCATCTGAAGAGTCTGTTCTTTTAACTGTATTTTTGATTCTTTTTCTAATCTTTCACTTTCCGATTTAGCTTTTTCCAAAAGTTTTGCGGCTTCCTGCCTTGTTACTGACATGAACCATTTGTCTCTGAAATAAAAATAAATAAATGTGAGTAGTGCGCCTATAGCAAAACAGCCCAATGCGATATAAAGCGTGTGTAACGAAAACATCTTGGCAACCTCCTTTAAGGTTTGAAGGAATCCGGAAAAACGGTTAGGCAGAAGTTGCGAGTTAGACTATCACTCTAGTCTTTCATCTATAAAAGATATAAGTTTATCGGTCTTTGCCAATAAACCGTTAACTGCCGCTTGCTGGTTTTGCAGATTAACATGATAGTTATCCGCAATATTCATTGCAGCAAGCAGAGCTATATTTAAAGATGAGGCAGAACCTATGGCTTTTTGTACCCTTTTGATCTCTTGATCGACATATTCAGATACTTTTTTAATATATTCTTCGCCATTTGCACTACGCAATCGGATCTTTTGCCCCATTAGCTCAACTTCTACGGATCCTCTTCTTTCCTCCTTCATTATATATATCCACCCATTACCAGAGTTATTGATTGGACAAGGGCGAGTGTCGCAGAATTTTTTTTAAAAGTCAATCTCTACAAGAGCTTAGCTATAAAACCCTGAGATTCAAACCTGGCAAGGTCGGTAAGCTTTTCTCCGGTGCCTAAAAAGAAGAGAGGACGCTTAAGCTTTTCTATAGCCTTTATTACCGCCCCTCCCTTTGCCGTACCATCAACCTTGGCCAGGATTATGCCTGATATTTCTATGAAATTATTGAATATTTCAACTTGATTTTGTATGTTCTGGCCCTGAGTTGCATCAACCACGAGTAACACCTGATCAGGGTTATGGTTGAGTGCCTTTGATACTGCCTTATAAACCTTGCTGATTTCCGCCATGAGCCCGCGTTGAGTATGAAGCCTTCCGCCTGTATCTATTATCAAAACATCAATATCGTTTTTTATGGCCATAGTTACACTTTCATATCCAACCGATCCCGGGTCCGCATTTTGACTTTTTGAGAAAAATTCGCATCCTATCTTTTTAGCCCAGTGTTCAAGTTGTTCAACCGCGGCAGCCCTGAATGTGTCCCCGGCAACAAGCATAACTTTTTTATTATTGGTTTCTTTAAACCAATAAGCCAATTTTGCAGCGGCTGTTGTTTTACCAACACCGTTAACACCGACCATCATTATTACGAAGGGTTTTTTATCAACCGATATTTCCGATTCATATGGTTTTAAAACTTTTGAAAGTTCATTTTGTATTATTGAACTTGCTTCTTCATAGGTTTTTATATTTTTAAGTTTATTAAAAAGTCCTTCAACTATGGACGGACCAAGATCCGCTTTATATAGAATTCTTTTTAAATTTTCCTGAAATTCCGGATTTATTTCTTTATTAGAGGAGAAAAGTTCCTTTAGATATGAAAAAAATCCCTTATCTTTTTTTTTGCCAAATATTGACATCAATGCACCTTACCTTGAAATAAGGTAATAAGTAATTGCGGATATAATTGCGGCCGCCGGTATAGTAAATATCCAAGCCCATCCAATTCGCCCCGCAACACCCCATTTTACCGCCGATAATCTTTTTAAAGAACCAACCCCTACGATAGCTCCTGTTATAGTGTGTGTTGTACTTACCGGTAT
>JAPLFT010000285.1 GCA_026390535.1 Pseudomonadota bacterium | reverse complement strand
TATCTTCCTAAAGTTGAGCGTTATTATAGGGAGCAACGGGGAAGAATAATATCTGACGGAACTATCAGTAACAGTCTCTCGGCTTACGAAAAAGAAGTGATGATAAAAAGCGAAACAGCAAAGTATAGAGAAATGCGGGATATGCTTTTATCTATGGCTAAATTTTTAGATGGTCGTAGAACATTTGTACAATCACTTTTAAAATCTGGTGATGATAGAAACAAAATGGAAGAATAATTTAATGGGAGTTTGTGGTGAGATGCTCATTGTGATTGAAGAGCTTACCTACCAGTTGGCCCACAGACTTCCACTAAATAGTATTAGGTGCCCTGACGAGGGTAAATGCCTTGGTAGCGAGTAGCCTGAACTAAGGCAACCCTGCTACTGTAATAAAAACAGAAAAAATGGGAAACTCTACCAAGGACAGCCTAATTTAAAAAGGAGAAATAAATGAGTATATTAACCGATTTAGCCGATTGTTGTAAGTATCACGAATATCGTGGTGGGTTTGATGTAGATAAATTTGCTAAACTGTTTGTTGAACATATGAAACACAGGGTAATTGATGACGAAGCTATTGAAGAAATCATAAAGACAGCTATTGATGAAGTGTATGCCGAAATAATAGACACCAAAGGAGCATTAGATGACAGCGAATACTAAAGAAACTCTTGGTTGGACTATGGTTACAATGGGCTTTTGGGTTGATAAAGATTTCAATGGTGCTAATAATTTGTGTGAGGATTTTTTTAAATTTTTAGAAACAAGATATAGCAAGAAAGTTCAATTAGACCATTGGTGGCTTAATACAGTTAAAATGCGAACATCTTTTGTAAAAAGCCTATTTAATTGGGCGTATAGAAAGTATAATCAATAATGGGAGAGAAAAAACTATCTTTTAAAATCACTGGAACTTGCTATATTCCAGATACCTATACTCAAAATGATATGATTGAATTCAATAATAATAGAACTATACCAGAAAGCATTAAAAAATTGGTAACAGATTCTATCTTTAATCGTAAGAGAAGTTTTCATCTATCAATTGTTGGTGATAGAACTCTGGACTGGAAAGAAGTTTATTATAAGCATATGGAAGATTTTGAAAAGAAATTTGGGCAGATTGCTAAAAGAGTTATGCAACAATTCTTTGACAATACATCTACAATGCCAGGAAATCCACAAAAGGTACAGGCACTCAAAGACCTGTTAAGATTTGATTGTTCAGGAGATTTGATAGCAGATGCTATGAATAAGACAATGGAAAAAAAGATTGATAATTTTAATTATTTTAAAAAAATACTATTTTCAAGTATTAAACGCCAAGTAGATAATGTTGATATAGCTAATGGTCATAAAGATAGAAGCACCAATATAATAAATAGATTGGATAAATATAATGAAAAATGACGATATACCTAGACTAAAAAGAACTGTTGAAAATATTATTATGGAAATGGATAGTATAGAAAAAATATTAAATACCCCCAAAACTTATAATCATACAACAAGAAGAGGTCATATGAAAAGACTAAGACCGCTTCAACGTAGACTTACAAGATTGTGGAAATTAATAGGAAGGAAAACTGATGAAGAAAAAATATAAAGATATTTGGATATGTGCTAGATGTGGTACAAATTTAGGAACTAAAAAACCGACGGCTGCAACATTCCACATGGGTAAATGTGATTTTTGTGGTAAACCGAGTGCAGTAACAGAACCCAGAGATTTTGGTTATCCAAAACTTACAGATACTTCTGATATGATAATTGATAATATAAGTCATCCTCAACACTACAATCAGGGAAAATATGAAGTATGGGATATTATAGCCAATTATGTAAAAGATGCCCCTGATGGCGAATATGGTTATTATTTTGGAAACGTTATTAAATATGTTTTAAGACATTTATATAAAGGAAATCCTGTGGGGGATTTAAAGAAAACTGTTCAATATATTAATAAAATTTTAACAAAACTAGAGGAAAAAAATGACAAGTAGTTCTTATGGTGCTTGTATAGCATTATTTTTTATAAGTATATATCTATTGGCAGAGTGGAACAAAGATGTTTAAAATAGGACTACTTAAATAAAGAAAGGCAATTATGGAATTTAAAGAGTGGGAATTTTACAGGAATCTTTATGTTAAATTTCTTTGTGATAAAGACAACATGGATACTGCTGAACTAGGAAAACTCTTTAACTGGTTGTCAGAAAAATCAAAAGAAATAAACGAAGAAATACAAGAAAGAAACAATAACTTGGAAGATGTAAAAGCCAGAATTTATAGTGTGTCAAATGAATAATAATGAAAAGAGATATT
>JAPLFT010000030.1 GCA_026390535.1 Pseudomonadota bacterium | reverse complement strand
CCCTACATTTGGAGTGGCACATGATTTTTCATCACCTGTAACCTACACAGTTACAGCGGCAGATGGTTCAACAAAAGATTATACAGTTACAGTAACAGCAGCAAGTTCTTCTTCAAAGGATATCACAAAGTTTACTATATTAGGCATAGATGGAACTATTATAGGGAGTGCAATATCGCTAACAGTACCTTACGGAACGGGTCTCACTTCTTTAACACCGACGATAACGATTACAGGTACTAGTGTGAGTCCTGCTGTTGGAGTGGCACATGATTTTTCCTCTGATGTAGCCTACACAGTTACTGCAGCAGATGGTTCAACGAAAGCTTATACAGTTACGGTCACAGCAGCAACTTCTTCTTCAAAGGATATCGTAAAATTTACTATATTAGGTGTAGATGGCCTTATTGGTACAAATACAATATTGCTAATAGCGCCTTATGGGACGGGTCTTACTTCTTTAACACCTACGATAACAATTACAGGTGTTAGTGTGAGCCCAACATTTGGGGCACCTAATGATTTTTCATCTCCTGTAACCTACACAGTAACAGCGGCTGATAGTTCAACGAAAGACTATATAGTAACAGTGCATGTACCTGGACAGATTGCCACATTTACCGCTGATGGAGTAACATTTAATATGGCGTATGTACCAGGCGGAATAACTTTTCCGACGGATGTTGATGATAGTGGTACAGCAACAGTATCAGATGCATATTGGATAGGAGAAACGGTGGTTACATATGAACTCTGGAATAAGGTATATACTTGGGCAATAGCGAATGGCTATTATTTTGCTAACTCTGGAACAGACGGTGGTGATGATGGAACACCGGGTATTATACACGGGATTAACGAACCGGTAACGACTGTAGATTGGCGAGATGCAATGGTCTTTAGTAACGCATTAACAGAGTGGTACAACGCTATAAACGGAACAAGTTATGTCCCTGTTTATAAAGATAGTGGTACGCCAATACGTGATTCAAGAGGTACTAATGCTGCACAGTGTGATGCTGCAACTCAGGACACCACTGCGAATGGGTTTAGACTTCTTGTTTCTAACGAATGGGAACTTGCAGCAAGATATAAGAACGGAACAAGTTGGACACCAGGTAATTATGCAAGTGGATCTACTGATTATGCTTTTGATGATATTTCGTGGAGTCCAAATCCAGATGAAGCAGCAACAGAGGCTGTGGCTTGGTACGCTGGAGCTAATCCAGCAGTTACTCCTACTGGAACCCAGGCGGTAAAACTTTTGGATCAGAACGCCCTGGGTTTATATGATATGAATGGTAACGTATGGGAATGGAACTTTGAGGAGCTTTACAGTGGTGTTCGCGTTCAGCGTAGCGGTAGTTTTGGCAGTGATGCTTACGGCATGCAAGTAGGCCACGTAGATGGCTACTATGTTGATTCCCCTGACGGCTACACGGGCTTCCGCGTTGCTAAGACAGAATTATAAGTTTTTGGGTTTTAATATTTTAATTTAATTTATCTTGTTAGCCCTGCCAGTTAAAAGCTGGCAGGGCTAACTTTTTATAAGTATTTATTAAGTAAGTTGCCTTTATGGTGTTGATGTGATGTTATTTAATAATCACAAATAGAGGAGGAATTTAATGAAATCATCTTACAAACACAAGAAGTTTTATTTAATCTTTTTTATAGGTATGTTGATTTTATCTTTATCTGGGTGTTCGGGGTGTTCAACTGTTTCTACGACGCGTCAGAGGACGATAGTGCCTGACGCAATACCTTCAAGTTCAGCGACTGTCCTTCCTTATGAGCTTTCAAAATATGATCAGAACGGCTACGGCAAATGGCATTATGGGGCAGGTCTGGATTCTGTAAAGAGATTGGATATCATGCCTGCTGCTTATAGTGTTGTAGGCGTCGGTGAAGCTGCAAAGCTTTTAAATTTCTTTACCATAACTGACATACATATTGCAGATAAGGAATCTCCCGCTCAAGCTATTGCTATGTATAATCAAGGCGCTTCTTCTTCTGGATATTCAGGGACTATGCTTTATACAACTCAAGTCCTGGACGCTGCCGTCCGGACGATAAATTCCCTTCACCAAAATGCTCCGTTTGATTTTGGAATTTCTTTGGGTGATACATGTAACTCTACTCAATATAATGAGCTAAGGTGGTATATAGATGTCCTTGACGGTAAAATTATTACCCCAAGTTCCGGTGCTCATGCCGGTAACGACACCATAGATTATCAACAACCTTATCGCGCAGCGGGACTTGATAAGACGATCCCCTGGTATCAGGCTGTAGGCAACCATGATCACTTCTGGATGGGTTTTTTATCGCCGGATGATTACATCAGACAGCATCTAATTGGCCAGGAGATAATCAATTTAGGCAATCCATTCATTGTTCAAGACGGCAATGCCAGTCGTGGATACTACATGGGCGCAATTGACGGCAGTACGCCATACGGTGACGTTATCGGTTCAGGAGCTGTAAGCAGTTTTACGACACCTCCGACGGTGCCTGCTGCTGATCCGGATCGTCGTTCACTTACAAAAAAGGAGTGGATGAATGAATTTTTAACAACATCTTCAAATCCGGTCGGTCACGGTTTTACCCAGGCCAACGTAGATAATGATTTTGGTTGTTATAGTTTTGAACCCAGGTCGGATATACCGATTAAGGTTATCGTAATAGATGATACTCAAAGCAACACCGATTCCAACGATCCAATTGTTAACGGCTATGGAGCCGGATCATTCGGCTATGGGCATGGCACACTAGATAATGACCGTTATAACTGGTTAATAAGCGAGCTTGATAAGGGTCAGGCTGAAGGCAAGCTCATGATCATTGCCGCTCATATACCGATAGGCGTCCAACCGGCTCCTTCTATGATGTGCTGGGAGCCAACTCTGGAAGAAACATTGCTCGCTAAACTTCATACATATCCGAATTTTATGTTGTGGATAGCAGGGCATCGTCATTTCAATACAGTTACTGCATTCAAATCACCTGATGATGCACATCCTGAATTTGGTTTCTGGCAGGTTGAAACCTCATCATTAAAGGATTTTCCTCAGCAGTTCCGTACTTTCAAGATATCCCGTAACAGCGATAATACTATTTCAATATTTACGACCGATGTTGATACGGATGTTGAAGATGGATCTTTAGCGGCAAAGTCACGTACTTATGCTGTTGGAGCTCAGCAGATATACAACAACAAGATAGCCTTGTTGCCTACAGCTTCGTACAATGCCGAGCTTGTTAAACAGTTAAGCGTAGAAATGCAAACAAAGATAAAGGGATACGGAATACCGATTGGTTCCTGGCCCAACAGATAGCCTATATTAGGATATTGTGATATTAGAGCTAGTGGGTTAAAATGCTCACTTAATTGAAAAACAATGGGGGGATAAAATGAAAGAAACTAAAAACGCAGGAAAAGGATTAAGCGCACCAGTACAGCCGGATAAAATTTTGGGAGCTATCGTTAGAATGAATTCTATGCCGAGGACAGAGATCGTAAAGAAGCTTTGGGATTATATCAAAGCAAAAAAGTTGCAGGATGCTAACGACAAGAGAACTATTTTAGCCGACGAAAAATTGAAACCATTTTTTGGCGCGAACAAACTGAACATGATGAAGCTTGCAGGCTGCATCTCTGAACACATTACTAAGTAGATTTTTATGCCGTTTAAAAGTAAAAAACAAGAGAAGGGTATGTTCGGCGGTTTTTTAGGAGAGAAAACAAAAAAAACTACTCCTGAATGGACCAGGAATACTGACAAGAAAAATTTACCGGAGAGTGTAAATAAGGGTAAGATGACTAAGGCTTTTAATAGAAAGAGAGCAGGCAGATAGCAGAAACTAATCTTCTTCGTTGTCCTTATCCTGAGCCCTGATCACGGTTCTCATATTCAACCTTAACTCTGATTTTCTGAGCCTTATGGTTTTTGGAGTTATCTCCACCCATTCGTCGTCGTCTATCCATACAATTGCCTCATCAAGATCCATCATCTGTATGTCTATGAGCTTTGTGGAATCATCGCTGCCTGATGCACGCATATTGGTGAGTTTTTTAGTCTTTGTTGCGTCGGCATTAAGGTCATTGGCCCTGTTATTTTCGCCGAATATCATTCCTTCGTAAACCCTTACACCCTGAGGTATGAATAGTTTGCCTCTTGACTGAAGATGGAACAATCCGTATTGAACACTCACGCCTGGCCTGTCCGCTATTAATGCGCCGTTCTTTCTGCTGAAACGTTTTCCAAGATATGGGATATAACCTTTAAAACTGCTGGAGAATATTGCCTCACCACGCGTTCCTGTAAGCATTGGCGACCTTATACCGAACAATCCTCTGGTAGGGATTGTGAATTCAAGCCTGACCCTGGAGGACGCATGCATGTGTTCCATGTGGTCCATTACTCCGCCGCGTTCAGAAAGTAACTGTGTTACAACGCCTATCATAGTGTCCGGTACATCTACGATCATGGTCTCTTCCGGTTCAAAGAGTTTTCCGTTTTTGGTCATGGGAATAATTTCCGGACAACCGACCATGAGTTCATAGCCCATACGTCGTAATTCTTCTAATAATATAACAAGCTGAAGTTCTCCACGACCTTTTAACAGAAAAACTTCCGGGCTTTTAGTCTTTTCCATTCTTAGGGACACATTGCTTTGACATGCTCTATCTAAAAGTTCTTCAAGTCTTTTTGTTGTTACATATGTACCTTCTGTACCGGCAAGCGGAGAAGTGTTAACGGATATTCTTATGGCGACGGTAGGCGGATCGACTTTTAATCTTGGAAGTGCCACAGGATTTTCTGCGCAGCAGATAGTATCTCCAATTTCTATAGTTTCAGCACCGGATATGAGAGCAATATTTCCAGCCTCAAGTTCATCCACTCGCTCTGTGGTCAAACCCGCAAATTTTTCCAGTGCAGTAACTTCAAATTCCCTAACCTGGTTATTTTCATCTATTACGGCCAGTTTTTGGCCTACACTGACTTTACCGGATTCTATTCTTCCGACGGCAAATTGTCCCATAAAAGAGCTATAGATCCTGTTGGCTACAAGCATGGCAAACTGGCCATTCTTGTCTACCTTAGGCTCAGGAAACTCTGTTATTATGGCATCCATTAGTTCATTACAATCGTCCTTAGGGATGTTCTTTTTACTTGCCCAACCATTTTTTGAACTGGCATAAAATGTAGGATAATGGATTTGATGCTCGCTGGTAGCAAGATCATAAAATAGTTCAAGAATCTTTTCTTCTATTTCTTCTATCCTTGCATCAGGTCGGTCAACTTTATTTATAACGACGATAATCTTTATATTTTTTTCAAGTGCCTTTCTTAAGACAAAACGTGTTTGTGGCAACGGTCCTTCTGACGCATCAACCAGTAAAAGAGCTCCATCCACCATAAAAAGAGCTCTTTCTACCTCTCCGCCAAAGTCGGAATGCCCCGGTGTGTCGACGATGTTTATGTTCACACCCTTCCACACAAAGGAGGCGTTCTTGGCGGTAATGGTAATGCCGCGTTCTTTTTCAAGTTCGCCGGAGTCCATCACGCGCTCTTCTATCTCCTGATGCGCTTTGAAAACACCCGACTGTTTGAAAAGACGGTCTATCAGAGTGGTCTTACCATGATCTACGTGTGCTATTATTGCTAGGTTTCTGTTCTTCATAAGGCGGCAAATGAATAGCAGTTCTGAGCAGCAATGTCTAACTAAAATTGCTTTGGCAGACCAGACCGCATCATATTTGGCGCTGGCTTCTATCTGTTAAATCCTGTATAACGAGGTCCATGATGCTGCCAAAAGAAAGCACGATCACAAGGATTACTTTTATTGCCCTTTTTGTTTTGGTTATTGTCCTTGCTTTTAAAATCGCCTGTTCTTTTTTAATAGCCATAATAGTCGGTGCACTTTTTGCATTAGTGCTAAAACCTTTTCAAAGAAGACTAACCACCAAAAGAATTAACCCCACACTATCGGCTTATTTGGTTTTTGCAATACTGGTTGTAACAGTGGTTGTTCCAATAGGTTTTTTTATTAGAAGCCTTATTAGTCAGGCTATAACCTTTAAAGATTATGTCTCTTCTAGTAATATTTCTTACAATTCAATCTCTCAATCCATTGGGCGATGGCCAATTATAGGTTCTCTTATTTCTAATCCGGTTGAAGTTGAATCACAGATCAAAACCTGGATTATTGAATTAGGATCCTGGGTAAGTACCTTTGCGATGGCAGAGGCTTCTAAAATTCCAAAACTTTTATTTCAAACATTTTTTGTTTTGCTTAGTTGTTTGTTTTTTCTTTTGGATGGAGAAAAGTTCATTAAGTTTTTACATGAAAAGATCCCTTTGCGTGATGATATAAGATCGGCGCTTATTACTTCTTTTAAAAAAAGTTCCAGAAGTGCTATATGGGCAACACTTTTGGCTGCTGTAGCTCAATCAGTTGTGATCTTTCTAGGTTTTATTATTTTGGACATTCCGGCTGTTTTTTTAGCTGCAGGTGCTACTTTTATTTTTGCTTTTATTCCTATTCTTGGTTCCACACCTGTTTGGATTCCCGCAGTGATCTATCTTTACCTGCAGGGATCTGTGGCCAAATTCATAATTATGATCGTGTTTGGACTTATAGCCGGTGTCATTGATAATATTGTAAGAATTATTATCCTTAAGGGGAGGGTAAAAGACTCTAAAGGATTACACCCGTTGATCAGTTTAGTCGCCGTTTTAGGTGGCATTCAGGTCTTTGGTCTTTTTGGTGTTTTAATAGGTCCTGTTATTGCGGCCCTTCTAATATCGATGTTGGAAGTCTGGCCTTCTGTGTCTAAATAAATGGAGCTTCGGTAATGCTAATATTTTTTATTTCTGCATTTATACTGTCACTAACTCCTGCTAACGTTTTTGATGACCAGACTAAAATAACTCCATTTTATTCTATAGCTGTTGATGAAGTTGATCTTTCACAGGTTAAGATTACGGTTGATGAAGGCTTAAAATATCCTCAGTTCAAAAAAGAAAATAAACGTCGATTCATCTTATCTCTTAATAAGGCGGATCAGGATTATTACAATAAACTTTCTGAGTTGGATAAAAAGATTTTTGTAAAACTTGTTTCTTTGGGACTCTTTAAAGAAATTAAAAATAAAAATTATTTGGGTAATCAGTATACTCTTCTTTATAAGAAAGATGCAGCGTTTAACATTGAAACCGTTGCGATAATTCCAACTGATTATGGAAGCGCTTTGCCGGTTATAACTGACTATGCATCTTACAATGACTGGGCTTTAAAGGACATAAACATTAGACGGGATGGTGAAGGGGGAAAATATTTTTTTAATGTAAATTCTTTGAAGTATTTTACAGAAAAGGAACAAAAAGCCTTTGAGCTAAACGTGACCATGGGCAAAAATTTTAGCCTGAAACTATTACTCAAGGATTACACTTTTTTAAAACCGGTCCCGTCTTTTGATCTAAAAATGGAAGAACCTTCCAGTCTGGCAAAAGATGTAAAGGGTACCTTCAAATTTATGATGCTTCCTGATACTCCCTATTTTATTATATACTTTACCGGTAAGGCTGAAGTCAGTTGGATCTATTACAAGTTTCTTCCTCTCAATCTAATTCGGGGTCAGTTTGTTGAAAGAATATATACAATGTTAGAAAACATTCAGTATAAAAGCGAGAGTATAAAACAAAGATCTTTAATAACTAAAAATGATTGATCTTTTCTGCTATTCTACAATACTCGTCGTCCCTGGATGATTCGTATTAGTATAACAATAATTGCTATTACCAGAAGGATGTGAATAAATCCGCCAAGGGTATAGGCTGTAATCAGTCCAAGCAACCAAAGAACCAATAAAATTACTGCAAGTGTCCACAACATAAAACACCTCCGTAAGGAAACTCTACCTGGTGCCAGGATATAATATTAACAGGGGGACGTATAGTATTTGTTTATAGCAGAGCTGACGTTATTGCTTATTGCTCTGCGAATATCTTGTGGTAGAAGTGGGCAAGGGTATTGTATGAAAATAGCTATCTGTCACAGTATGCAATTTGCAGAAAAAGTTAAAGAAGTACAAGAATGGTACAAGGAAAGAGGGCATGAAGCCTTTCCGTCAAAGTTTAATGATAAATACCTTGGTTTAGATGATGAACAGAAAGAAAAATTAAAATTGGAACATAAATATAATAAGGAAGCAATACGCGAGCATTGGGAGATAATTCAAACCGTCGATAAAGTGTTGGTACTTAATTATGATCGTAATGATGTAAAAAACTACATCGGTGGGAACTCTTTTTTAGAAATGGGTTTTGCATATATTCTTCATAAGCCTATATATTTGTTAAATCCAATACCGGAGATCCCATATTATAAAACAGAGATTATAGCGATGAAGCCAAAGATAATTAATGGAGATTTAAGCTTAGTATTAAAATTATGAATAAAGAGGAAAAAGCATGAATAAGAGAAAACTACTTCTTATTACCAACATTGTTTTACTTCTGGCGTTCCTAACACAAACTACTACTGTAATACTTTTTCAAATAATAAAATCAAAACTCGTCTTTGAAATACATAAAACAAACGGCCTTGTATTTATACTTGCTTTAATACTGCACGCCTATTTGAACTGGTCCTGGATACGGGTTAATATACTTAAGAGATCTAAAAAACCGGAAATTACTCCGGCATAACCTATTGTAATTAATAAAAAAATCTAATATTTATAAAAGTTACTGGCAAAACATCTTCAGACCGATTATTACTATTGGACGTGGAGACATCGTTGATATGAAAACAACTGTTACCGCGTTGTGTTTTATCCTTAGTTTCAATTTATCTGCCGAATCAATTACAGATACCATAAAAAAAATAAACCAATCAACTGTTGCTCAGGAAAAGATAACTGCTGCTACTCTTGTGAGCTGGAAAGACATTAACAAAGAGCTTATGCGCATAAAAGAATATTATTCTTGTGATCTGACACTGACAGATGTTTCATGGAGTGCTGCCAATAGCCGTTTCGATAAATCTGTAATGGCGGATCTTTTGATGGTTGTGCTTATGCCTAACACCAGTGATAGCCTTATAAATGACCTTATTGGAGTGTTTATACATGATGATACGGTTTTTCTTGATATGGTAATACACAATGAATGTGCAAGGAGCAATACCGGCAGGCTTATTGGCACAGTTGATGAAATGTTAAGTGCGAATTGTTCTATAAAAGCCTTTGATGACAATAGTGTAATAAGTATAAATGATTGCACAATACAGATACCAGTAGTGTCAGCACCAATTGGGGCACCTTACAGTGGCTTTGGTTATTATATGGACGTTAAGTTGAAAACAGTATTTGTTCCTTCTATCTTCTAAAATAATAAAAAAATAAAAAAATATTTTAATAAAAAGGCTTGACAAGATACCTTGTAATGCATAGTATAGTGCTTAATATGGAATTCAATATAGAAAACTGGAAATCACAGATCAGAAAAGGTTATCTGGAACTTTGCATACTCCTCCTTATAAAGGAGAAGAAAAAGCTCTACGGATTTGAATTACTGGAAGTTCTGGAAAAACAAAATTTTCAAATTAAGGAGGGAACTCTTTACCCTCTTTTAAACAGAATGGGCGCCGACGATCTATTGGCATCGATCTGGGATACCAGCGGTGTATCATCGGGTCATCCAAGAAAATTTTATTCCATAACCAAAAAAGGAGAAAAGGCATTAAAGGAAATGAGCGAGGAGTTTAATAAATTAACGGAAGTTTATAATTCTCTCTCTAAATAATGGAGGAATAAAAAGATGAACGATCAAAAATTGGAAAATTATCTGGTAAGGCTTGAAAAGTCATTGGGACCAATTTCTGTAAGTGAAAAAGCAGAAATAATAACAGAAATAAAAAGCCATGTGCTTGAAGCGCAGAGCAGGGACAATACAAAGAGCACGGATTCAATATTGGCGTCCCTTGGAGAGCCTGAACAGGTTGCCAGCAAATATCTTATGGAAAGGGGGCTTGAGCCTAAAAAACCACCAAAGCATCCGATAGTAAAATGGATCATCCTGGGTTTCTTGGGAACAATTTCTTTGATACTTATAACTTTTCTGATCGTATTATGGAAATTTACTCCGATTGTAAAAGTCTCTGATGATGAGGTTAAACTTTTGGGTGGAGTTGTAACGGTAGAAGACAGCCATACCGGCATAAGTACATCGGAAGAAAAAGATGATGATGTAGATACATCAGTAAAAACACCATTCATAAAGAACTTTGATGCTTCAAAAATTAAATATTTAAAGATTGAAACGGGCAGTCAGGATATATTTATAACGGGATCTAGAGATAAAACAGCGTTAGTAAAACTTACGACCAAAAGAGGGTATGATGAAACAAAATGTTATTACAGCGCTGAGCTGAAAAGTGATACATTAAAGATAAAAATTAAACAAAAGACGAATTGGCATCATTTTGGCAGTTGCAATGCGGATATAGATATTAAAATACCTGAGAATACTCTGATAGACAGCAAAGTTGGTTCAGGAGACATAAAGATAAGTAATATAAGTAATGAAATAGTATCCCGAACCGGCAGCGGGAATATATCTATAGATTCAAGCTCTGCAAAAATAGAAAGTAAAACCGGAAGTGGAGACATTAATTTATTGTTAAAACCGACAAGCACCAAAGTTACCGTTAGTACTCAGACCGGCAGTGGAAACATAACTGTAAAAATGCCGAAAGAAACTAAAGTGAATGTGACACATTTGCGTGGAAGCGGAAAAACATATAATGAATTTGGATATTCCGAGAATCCGAACGTTATAATAAATGCACAAACCGGGAGCGGAGATTTCTACGCCAAAAAAATATGATATAATACCGGCGTATACGGAGGTTTAAATGAAACAGGATTTAACCTTTATAAATGAAAAAGGGTCCAGGTGCAACCATGATCTGACAGTGTATGCGCTTTCTACTTGTGGATTTTGTAAGAAGGCTATTAAGTTTTTAAAAGATAATTCCATCAAATTTAAATATGTGTATTTTGATGATCTGGACAGTGATTTACAGAATAAGATTGAAGAAACTTTGAAGGATAAATTTGATAAAAGGATCGCTTTTCCTTTTCTTGTAATTGACGATAAAAGGTGTCTGGTCGGATTTAATCAGGAAGAATGGGAAGAAAAATTATTATGAATAAAAAGACCACAGAAGAAACGAATACGTTTGTTACAATGGTTGCAAAAAAACAGAACTGGAAATTGACTCGTGACGACGAGCTTTTACATATTCTTTTGGAAGGACTTACGAAGAATTTTAACAGATACGGCTATTTTTCATGTCCATGTAGGGCTGCCAAGGCTGATAAGGAAAAAGACAGGGATATTATATGCCCGTGCTTATATTCCCGACCGGATATAGAGGAATATGGACACTGTTATTGCGGCTTATATATGAGCTCTGCTTTCTTTGAGACCAAAAAATCCCCAAAGAGTATTCCAGAAAGACGATATCCTTGACTTTAAGTTCCGCTGTTCCCTTTTATTTTCCCAGAGTTTCCCAGCCTCTTTTTGTAAGGTCAACGTAGATTAGGCAAAATGCCGCAAT
>JAPLFT010000094.1 GCA_026390535.1 Pseudomonadota bacterium | reverse complement strand
TATAGCCATTGTAATATTTTTTATAGCCACATGCATAACTGAGTTATCAATAAAAGGTATTATAAAAAGGCAAACAAAAGAAAAACTTAATTTTTCTTTATGACGACTGTATATTATTGCGGCCAAAAAAGTGTAGAGGGTAGAGAGCAAGATGGATAAGTTTCCGGATAGTAATGAAGCCAACATGAAGATAGGCAATATATATATGAGGGTTTTAATGGATGCGTCTAAAATGGATCTTAATAGTCCGACGATTATCATAAGGAATAAAACACAGGAAATTATATTGGAATGTTGTAATGGTTGTATGTTTAGAGCCATACCTGTGATCAAAGCGGCATTAAGGACGAACATGAATGGATCTGATATTTCATCTTTGTATGAGGTGATAACGGTTTTTAATACAAAAATACATATCAAAAAAATCCTTGAATATACGGATATTATGGGAATGTTCATGAAAACAAAAAGGAATGAATAAAGAAAATATTTATATGATGATTTTTTCTGTCCTCTGCTTATAAAAAACCATGCCTGAATCAGACTGATTAATGATAGTAATATAAAGTAAGCCGGCGAAGAAGGAACAATTATCAGGCATATTACTGTTAGTAGAGAGAGAATTATTTTTACGGTATTGAATTTTCCGGTCAATACAACA
This sequence comes from Pseudomonadota bacterium, assembly GCA_026390535.1. Taxonomy (GTDB): domain Bacteria; phylum Bdellovibrionota; class JAFGOL01; order JAFGOL01; family JAFGOL01; genus JAPLFT01. The sequence goes on along the minus strand of JAPLFT010000094.1, from coordinate 5,526 downwards.
GAAATAATGAAAGCAAATCCGGCTATAAGATTAAAAATTTCGTAATTAATTATCATTTTTAGGATACTCTTTATAACTTAATAAAAGTAAAAGATAAATAATAAAACCGTTGACCATGATTATAAATATAGACGTTATATCTTTTGTAATAAACAGTGTAAATAAAACAAAGGAAACCATAAAACCGGAAATCCTGTAGAATTGTCTTTGTATTATAAAGGTTATTATCAATATAAATATCGAAGAAAACAGCAAGAGTGAATTATTCATGTGCTTTCTCCCCTTTTGTTCTTTTCAGTATCAAAAGAGCAGACATGACTGCAATAAAAATTGATATACAGGATAATATGACGGCAATTTTTAATTCGGAATTTTCCAGCATTCTTGGACCGGGGAATTTCCCGTTTTTTGGGATTGCAAGCCAATAAAAAAGTGCTGCTATGGGAATTACCGTTATGATCTTTTTGTAATTATTTTTGTGAGACTTTTTAAAATCATTTAAGTACATAAAAAGTATGATTAAAAAAGTAAAGAGTATTGAATATGCGTATCCGCCGTTATAGAAAAGTATAAAGGCGGGAAATATCATTATGGCCAAAGTAAGAACAAATTTTAATACGGCTTTTTTTATGAAAAGCCACAGAACACATATGATTGAAAAAGTTATTACAGCGTATATCATTCGTTTACCCTTTTTATATTCTTTATATTGATTATGCTGAAACTGTGTTGAAAAAGATCTTTGTTTTTTGTTGCCCCCTCGAATTCTTTCGAAAAAGAAAGGGCGATCTCCGGACAAATAACGGAACAATAACCGCAATACATACATTTGGCATAGTCTATATTCAACGAGATATTGTCCATATCCACTTCTATAGCCTTTGAAGGACAAATTTTCTTGCATTCAGAGCATAAATTGCATTTGTAAGTATCCACTGATAAAAACCCTCTGGATCTTTTAGGTAAAAGTGGTTTCGCTACAGGATCAGGGTACATTTCCGTTACATCATGCCCGGAAAGAAGAAGATAAATAACGCCTCGTATTGTTCTAACTACTGATTTAATGACTATATACCTCCCATGATAAACACAACCCAGAGCAGACTGCCTATAAAACATATTAATGAAGCGGACAGAAGAATGGTAAGACTCTGCCTCATCGTCTGGAAAAGATTAAGTTTTGGATACACTTGATGTAATATAAATTGTAAATAAAAGAAGCCGACAGAAAGAACCATAGAATAGATAAAAGACAACTCAGGTATAAAAGCAGAGACTATGTAAATATTTAAAGCAAGATTTCTGGCAATGTTCATGGATGGAGCTTCATTTTTATCTTTATTGAATATTGAGATAGCAAATATTGCTACGACTAAAGAAACAAATAAAAAAGGATTGTTTATTATCAATCTGTTGGTTGTACCCATACTTTGAACAGTAAGAACACAGATTATTATGGATAAAAAACAGGAAGCGGAGGTTACACTGTGGGCATAAGGCTCCGATCCTATTTTTACCGTAGTGAGAAAAATAATTAATACAGTGAGAAAAATAAAATATTTACTATCGGTAATGTGCAGATATACAAGTTGAACGGCCATAAAAACGATAAATATCGGAACTATCTTTTTAATATAGGAAGGGGTTATATTAAAGATCATTTTAAGCAGATTGGAACTGATGCCGATCCTTCTTTCAAGCCTTACTGTAGAAAAAGTTACAAGTGCATCCGATATAAAGATAAATAAAGAAAATATTAAAAAATTAATTATGATAATCATTTGTCTATCTCCATCATAGACAAATAAAGGCTCTCAAAAGCCGGTTTTGTGTAATCAATCAAAGTCCCTTTCAGGGTGTTATTTATTATTGCTTTATTTATGTCGGAAGGACTCGTTATTTTAATCGTTTCAATAATTCCCATTTTATTAACGGTTACGTGTATATCTATAAGTCCTCTGGGCGATTCTATCATTTTTGTATATTCTCCCCTTGTCAGCAGCGGCTGCTCTAATTTTTCTTTGCGATGATAAATAGGGGTATATTTGTCTACCAGAAATTTTATTATCTTAATGGAATTATCTACGTCGGAAGTTAAGCGCAGTATCCTGGAATGTATACAATTATTGTTTATTGCCCCTTTATTACCTAAAATTGTTTGTATCTGGGGTTCTACATAGGCAAGATAAGGCTCTTTTTCCCGTAGATCCGAGTTTAAGCTATTAAACCATGAAAAAGGCCCTGTTATTTTGTTTTGCAGGATATCTTTTTCGCTTATTATTACACGGTTTTTAAAAAGTGATTCCAAAGATGCATTTTGGTTTGTAAGTTTTTTGATTTTATTGAAAATAGAGGAAGTGTAATTGATAATTTTATCTATAAGTTTTATATTCCCTGAACTTATATTAAAATTTACATCTCCAAACACATGACCCGTCCCGAACATTCTATGACCGGTTATCTCTTCAAAACAATCGAGCAAAGCGTCTTTTATCGCTATTGTATGATTTATCAAAACCTGGTTTTCCGTGTATGAGAACATTCTGTTCAGATATATTGTATGACTGTATATGCGCTCAAGCTCTAAAAGAATCGTCCTGATTAACTGTACCGCATATTCAACGGATATTCCGGAAGCACTCTCAACCAGCATGCAGAAACAAACGGCATAATTGAAACGGCAAAAAGTTTTTTGCTTCTCTGGTTTATTTCAAGCTCCGTATTTCCGAATGGATAGTTGATGAATATTTTCATTTGATTTTTAATCCTCTTACCAGTCCATCGACAATACTTTCCGGTCTTGGAGGACATCCCGGGATGTAAACATCTATGGGGATATTGATATCCGGAGCCAATAGAGGTCCCTTTCCGATGGCACATCCGCCGATGGCTATCACCACTGGTTTTTTCTCCAATGCCCGGTATTCTGCTTCAAGTTTAAACAGGGTCTTTTCATTTGTATATCCTGATACTATGAGGATATCCGCTTCTTTGATATCGTCTGTCCTTGTGAATCCAAGTCGTTCCGGGTCATATCTGGGAGTAAAAAGATTTATAACCTCCGGTGCACAGCACGACGATTCTAAAAAATATATATTTTTGAACAGGTTTTTACGGTTTAAAAACTTTGGCATTCAGTCTTTTCTCCTGAGTGAAAGATAAATGAAAATCTGAATAAATATAAAAATTAAGGCAACAGAAATTATAAGATCTTTTTTGTTGGAGTAAATAAGCAAGGGGAGTGTCAGTAGGATCATCGCGAAACTGCCTATTATTACAGATAAATATGATTTTTCATTGAAGTTGAGATTCATACTGTTATGGATTATAGTGTAGTATCAGTTCCAAAACAAGATTTAAAGGGAGGCTTGATAGTCACTAAGTGAAACGTTTTTATATAGTAAATATTTTTCTGTTTTTGTTTTTTGCATTATGGGGTTTTCTTACCGTTTTTTTGTCTAGTCACTATCATGAATGGGGCTTTCTTGTCGTGTCGGCAATCCCGTTTTTTGTGTCCATACTATTCCTGAACCTGCTTTTGTCAGTCTGTTGCGTGCTTTACACACTTTTTCTTGTATATCCAATTATTGAATTGACGGCGACACTGTTAAAGTTAGACTTTGATGCACTTAGACGGGATATAATAGAATATAGCAACCGCTATATGATCATAGGCATAGAAAAGAGAAGAGGCTGTTTAAAGTCATATGAGGGTGCCGAGGTTTTACTGCTTTTACCGCACTGCCTTCAGAACAGCGACTGCCTTTATAAGGTTACATGGGACAAGCTTGATAACTGCAGGTTATGCGGAAAATGCAGTATGCCTGACATTGTTGAGATAAAGAAAAAATATGGTGTTAGTGCCGTTGTGGTGAGCGGAGGAACCGCCGCCAGGGAAATAATAAAGCAGAGAAGGCCGAAGTGCGTATTGGCTGTAGCCTGTGAGAATGACCTCATAAGCGGTCTTAGAGAAGTGCGCAACATTCCGGTGATAGCGGTACTTAACCAAAGGCTCTGTGGCCCCTGCAGAGATACCACCGTGGACATAAGCGTCATAAAGTCATACCTGGATAGGCTTATAAAGTAATTTCTACTTGATAAGACTGTTTATACCTATATATTAGCGTTAAAAAACATAGACAATGCAGGGAGGATTACCGTGCAAAGGTTGATAGAGTGTGTTCCAAATATCTCTGAGGGAAGGAACAAACAGGTTATTGACGCTGTCGTTGACGCTATAAAATCCGTGTCCGGTATTGAAGTACTGGATGTTGATCCGGGTTTTGATACCAACAGAACGGTTATAACCTTTGTAGGTTCGCCTGAGGTTGTAGAAGAGGCCGCCTTTCAGTGTATAAAAAAGAGTCATGAACTTATAGATATGAGTAAACACAAAGGTGCTCATCCCCGTCAGGGATGCACAGATGTCTGTCCTTTTATACCTATATCCGGTGTTACCATGGACGACTGCGTGGCTATAGCAAAAAAACTGGGACACAGAGTGGGGACAGAGCTTAAAATCCCCGTCTATCTATATGGATGCGCGGCAACCAGCGAAGAAAGAAGGGACCTGGCATTTGTGAGAAAAGGCGAATATGAGAGCCTGCCGGAAAAACTTCAGACGATGAAACCGGACTTTTGTTCCACAGTATTTAACGATACCGTAAAGAGAGCAGGGGCCGTACAGATCTGTGCAAGGGATTTTCTAATTGCTTACAACGTGAACCTTAATACCAGAGATAGGGCGCTTGCCAACGAGGTAGCTCTTACAATAAGAGAGGCCGGCAGAGCAAAAAGAAACGAGAAGGGAGAGATAATAAAGGACAAGAACGGAAAAACCGTAAATACGCCTGGACTACTAAAAGAGGTTAAGGCGATCGGTTGGTATATAGAACAGTACGGTGTTGCACAGATATCTATAAATCTGACAAATTATAAGGTGACGCCTCTCCATAAGCTTTTTGAGACCTGTGAGCAAGAAGCGGCAAAACTTGGACTAAGGGTCACTGGTAGTGAACTTGTAGGCCTTGTGCCAAAAGATGCGATTATAGAAGCCGGAAGATATTTTCTTAAAAAGACCAAACGCTCGACAGGGGTACCTGAAAGGGAGATAATACATATAGCTGTTAAATCACTTGGACTGGATGAGATATCTCCGTTCAAGATAGAGGAAAAAGTCATAGAATATAAAATAGCTAAACCGGGACAACTTTGCAGTATGAGACTCGACGATTTTATAGACGAGGTTGGAAAGGATTCTCCTGCCCCGGGGGGCGGAAGCGTTTCTGCCCTTGCCGGTTCATTGGGGGCCGGACTTGGTTCTATGGTGGCAAGCCTTACACCGGCAAAAAAAGGATATGAATCGACACTTGGTAAATTATCCGCAAGGGGTGATAAACTTGTGTCGTGTCTTGAAGATCTTAAAAAAGGGATAGATCTGGATACAGAGGCTTTTAATGACGTAATGTCTGCAATGAGAATGCCTAAAAATACCGACGAAGAAAAAAAATACAGAGATATTGCAAT
>JAPLFT010000218.1 GCA_026390535.1 Pseudomonadota bacterium | reverse complement strand
TGGCAGAAAGTTTTATCTTACCTATTTCCCCTATATTGGCAGAAGATATATTTGTAATAGCTTCGCCTATAGCCATTCTGCAGGAAGCCGGACCGGAAACAACTGCGATATTGGTTCTTTCACCCATCGCCATTGCTTCACCTGCGTAAGTTTTATAAGACGCTGTGGTAACAGCGGCATCAGCAACAGGAGTCTGATATGGTCCAACCATCTGATCTCTGGAGACCATACCTGTTATAGTTCTATCCGCTATCGTTATTAAAAATGTTTTATTGGCAACCGCAGGGAGATGAAGAACTCTCTCTACAGCTTCAGAAATTTTTATTCCGCTCATATCCAGTTTTTTGTGATCTTCATTAAGGTGTTTTACATCCCTTAGCATCCTTGGAGGTTTATGTAAGATTACGCCGATATCTATGTCTATAGGTTTATTTTCAAAATGTTCATCATGAAGACTAAGATGATTGTCACCTGTAGCCTGTCCTATGACTGCCACAGGACAACGTTCCCTCTCACATATTTTGAGGAACGGATCAAGATGCTCAGGCCTTATTGCAAGCACATAACGTTCCTGCGATTCGTTGCACCATATCTCCATAGGACTCATGGAACGATCTTCGCTGTGGATCTTTCTTAGCCAGAATTCTCCTCCGGTCTCTGAGACCAGTTCAGGACATCCGTTCGACAAACCGCCCGCACCTATATCGTGAATGCTCAATATCGGATTTTTTTCACTCAATGCGATGCAGGAATCTATTACTTCCTGGCAACGTCTTTGCATCTCCGCGTTCCCTCTTTGAACAGAGTTGAAATCAAGTTCAGCATCGTTACTTCCTGTATCCATTGAGGAAGCCGCTCCGCCTCCTATACCTATTTTCATCGCCGGTCCACCGAGCTGTATTATGTACGACCTGGGTGGAATATCCTTTTTGTAGGCGTTAGCCCTCTTTATATTACCCATACCGCCTGCAACCATTATTGGTTTATGATAACCGCGATAACGGCCGTTATATCTTTCCTCATACGTCTTAAAAAGACCTGTTAATTGAGGACGACCATATTCATTTCCAAAGGACGCTCCGCCTATAGGACCATCTTTCATTATCTCAAAAGGAGTGGCAAGACGAGTGGGAAACTTGGCATAATCCTTTTCCCATGGCATTTTAAAATCAGGAACTCTTAAGTTAGAGACCATAAAAGCGCAAAGACCGGCTTTACTTTTACTTCCCGTACCGGTTGCTCCTTCGTCCCTTATCTCTCCGCCCACACCCGTTGCGGCACCAGGGAACGGAGATATTGCAGTAGGATGATTGTGTGTTTCCACCTTTGCAAGCATATCCACTTTTTTATTTTCATAACGATACACACAATCTTTTTCTCTGTGCGGTTCAAAATAGAACTCATCATGTCCCTCTATAACACAGGCATTGTCGCTGTAGGCAACAAGATCACCTTTGGGATTTTTTTCATGAGTGTTCTTTATCATCTGAAAGAGTGACTTTTGTTTCTTTTCTCCGTCTATGATCCACTCTGCATTAAATATTTTGTGTCTGCAATGCTCTGAGTTAACCTGCCCAAACATCAACAACTCTACATCTGTTGGATTTCTTTTTATCTTTGTATATACATCGTAGAGATAATCTATTTCCTCTCCACTCAAGGCTAATCCCATCCTGGAATTAGCATTCTCCAACGCGGTTTTCCCATTTTTTAATACATCTACATATAGAAGCACGACCGGTTCTATCTGATTGAAAATATCCTCTACGTCCTCGTAAACACCCTCTGTCATCCTGTCGTGAAGTAAATGAAAAACAGATACAAGCAATTTATTCGGTATTACATTTTCATCAGCATCCAAAAGTTGAAAATGAATGCCTCTCTCCACCCTTTTAACCACATCAAGTCCTGAGTTATGGAATATGTCCGTTGCCTTTGTGGACCATGGGGAGATAGTGCCCTTTCTTGGTATTACAAAAAATCCCGGTCTCTTTTTAAATATATCGGTACTGCTCAAAAGTTCCTTGGATTTATTTAAAAGATCATCAGACAAATGCCTTTCTATGTTCAGAAAATAAACAAAGGTCGCAGATATATCAGCAACGTTAGGATTAACCTTTTTTATCTTTTCCAGAAGACCGGTTATCCTAAAATCTGAATACGCATAGCAACCTTGTAAAATTAATGGGGTCATAATCTAATCCTATGTTCTACTTTTTACACAAACGCCTTACAGCCTCTGCATATTTTTGTTGGGTTTTTTCTACTATATCTTTAGGTAAGGCCGGCGCCGGAGGTGTTTTGTCCCAATTAAGACCATTCAGATAATCCCTAACGAACTGTTTATCAAAGCTTGGTTGTGATTTGCCAGGTGAATAGGAATCCATAGGCCAGAACCGTGAAGAATCCGGTGTAAACAATTCATCTATCAATATCAGTTTCCCGTCCAATATGCCAAACTCAAATTTTGTATCTGCGATTATAATACCGACAGATTCCGCATAATTTGCGGCAAATTTATAAAGTTTAAGGCTGACGTCCCTAACCTGCTCTGCCAATTTGGGACCTATCAATTTAACTACGTCATCAAAAGAAATATTTTCATCATGCTGTCCGACCGGTGCTTTTGTAGACGGTGTAAATATAGGTGTTTTGAGTTTTTGTGATTCCACCAGTCCCTTTTCAAGCTGTATCCCGCAGATAGATCCTTTTTTCTGATATTCTTTAAGGCCCGAACCCGTTATGTAACCTCTGACGATAGATTCGATCGGAAGCCCCTCAGCTTTTTTAACAATGACAGAACGTTTTGGCAGATCGGAGATATCCAGATCCACGTCTATGTTGGTAGGATCCTCCTGAACAATGTGATTATCTATGATATGTTTTGTCAGCCTGAACCAGTAATTGGAGATCTGTGTAAGCATAACTCCTTTTTGAGGTATCGGAGTTGGAAGTATGCAGTCAAATGCCGATATACGGTCCGTGGCGATAATAAGGAGCTGATCTTTATTTTCCGATTCAAAGATCTCTCTTACCTTGCCCCTTTTTATAAAATTAAACCTCTGTTTGCCGGACATACCATCCCCCTTTTTAAGATTGTAACTATAAAACTCTTTTGTATATCAAATCTATATTTTTAAATATGTTCTTCTCATCAAAGATCTTTTCCAATTCCTTTTCTGTAATAAGTTTTGTGATCCTTGTGTCTTTTTTCAACAGATCAATGAACATCATATCGGTTTCTCCAGCCTCTATTTTATTCCACAGTTT
>JAPLFT010000367.1 GCA_026390535.1 Pseudomonadota bacterium | reverse complement strand
AAATCAATTACAGATTCTTTACCCACTATCGCTTCACCCATATCTATTGTAACTGTCTCATCACCCACAAAGGCTTTGACTTTTCTTCCTGATTTTTTCAAAAGGATCTCAAACTCATGTTTACCCTTTGTATAGACCCTGTCAAAAGCAAGCTGTGCCACACACCTTAAACCATTTCCGCACATTTCCGCCTCACTGCCGTCGGAATTAAATATCCTTATTGATATCTCACCGCTGCTGGATGTGGCATCTATAGCGATAACACCGTCCCCACCGACGCCTTTGTGCCTGTCCGATATCAGGGAAGCCATAGCTCGTATATCACCTATACTGAGGCCCCTGTTTTCAACCATATCCACGTAAACATAATCGTTACCTAATGCTTCCATTTTTATAAATTTAAGACCCATAAAATTTCTCCCGATTAAAATAAGACTTTTGCAGACAGAGAAAAAGTAAATCCATTCATACTTACCTTAAATCCTTCACTCTGACCAGTGCTGGCATCGTATATCATGAGCTGATGACCGGGTTGGAACTGTGTCGCAAAATTCCCGGAAGCCCCCAATATTTTTACATTTGAAAGGCTGGTTATGCTGTATCCAAGATCAAATTCCAGGTTAAGCATATTGCTGAGTTTTGTCTCAACAAACATAAGAAGATCCGTGCTTATACCCGTGCCGCCATAAGATAAGCTGGAATCTTGAATTGCAAGGGAACTCGTCCAATATCTGCTCTAGTTCCAAGTTTTATAACACTTGTATTATAAAAACTATATTTTGCTCCTATAAGAAATGGAACTGAATATAAGCCGAAACCAACCGTAGAATTAACCGGTTCCAAGCCATAACTTATATCACCTGTTCCACTTTTTACCGAGGTAAAACGATAACCAATAATAGCAAATGCATCAAAATGCTGGAATAAATTTTCGTAACCGAATTCCAGGTTAAAATTAAAAAATCCGCCGACATTACTTAATCCTGTTATACCTGCATTCGTGAAATCATCCTGTATTATTTGAATATCGGGAACTGAAGCAAAAATATACCCAAAAGAACCCGCCACATAAAACTTTTGAGGTTCCGGCATAGTTTTTTTATTTTCGCCAAACGGTTCAGTTTTATCCGGTATTATAACAGGTTCAAAAGTCTCTTTGCTCCTAGTATATGACCATAAATTGAGGCTTACTGTAAAAAAAAATATTATACAGAATATACGCTTCATACTTTTCTTGTTCCCAGGATGATTTTGTTTAAATACAGAATTAGCAGCGGTATTAAAACAACAAAGAAAATTAAAAATAGATTTTTATTGCCGTTGTCATTACCACCTTTAGAATTTAAATCTTTAATATATCCGCAACCGGCTGTTCCGCCTCCGACATCAAGTGATTGTATGCTTTTATCAGAAAACGCATGAGAACAACCGGGAGCCCTGTAGAAAGGATTGTAACTCTCACAACATGCCTCAACCTTGTAAGGTGCTCCGTCTGTTGGATAAAGGCAGGTCATTCCCGCAACGTCGTCAGTTGTCAAAGGTATTAGAGAACCGTCAGGGGCAAGGCTGTAATACATAGTAGCTTTACGTCTTGGATCCGATGGTGAAAGGGTGGAATCCTCACTGGAGTGATCAAGGCCAAAGAAGTGCCCTATTTCATGTGTGACAATACTGGGAAAATCGAAACAATTCGAATATCCCGGAGCCGGACCTCCTCCAAGTACACAAAGCCTTGAGGGTGTAGGCTGCCTCCCGTCTAAAAGGATTTGATCAAAAGTGTTATTAACAACCAGATCAACCTCAACCATGTTGTCATCAAACTGTCGTCTTAAAGTTACGGCAAGAGCACCGGCCGGCATATTTATAGGTTCGACCCCGGGAGCCATCCAATAAACCTCGTTTTTATCGTTGTTTATAGTACAGTTGTTTGCACAATCTTCAGTACTATATGTTAAATTAAAAGTCACACCGTTGGCCATCGTCCATCTTGAAAAAGCAGTCTTTGTCTCGTTTATCCATGCGCCACTCTTAAGCAGTTGAGCATTTTGTGGAGCCATAGTACTCGAAAAAATTACTTCAGCTTTACCGTCGGTCCATCGAGCTGAAGACAGATTAAATCCGTAAAGAGAATTAATACAGCAGATGAGGATTAAAATTAAATTCGTCATCTAATTTTTTTGATATTCCCGTATTTTATTTACAAAATTATCCAACGTAATAATTCCCGAGCTGGATTGTTTCACATAAATTGAATTGAAATATTCTTTTTCACACGGGGACAATACAATCTCACTTGAAGAAATATTAACCCTTTTCATACATCCCTGATTAGCGCCGTATATATCGTAACTATCTCCTCTTTCCTGAAGAAATAGAAGATATTCACTATTCAGCGATAACACGGGGAAACCGGGAATATCTATCGTTTCTCTGCCTATTTTACCACCCGTGGCTTTTATATTTATGGTATCAGAATTT
>JAPLFT010000143.1 GCA_026390535.1 Pseudomonadota bacterium | reverse complement strand
GCTTCGACCCAACCTACAATCTTCTACTACGGAAAGTTTTCAGTATCTATGTTATTGGTTTTTTACCTGCTGAACTTCTTTTTGCTCTTCGATTTCGATAAGTGAAATGAAACGCTCATTATCCCATACATCTTTAAAGGTAGCCTCCTCTAAAAATGCTAATTTAAGTTCATGTCTCCGCGAGAAGAAAGGATTTTCAATAGCTTGACGAAAGTGATCGAGGCTTTTTTCCACATCACCAGTTGCCTTTAAAATTGAACCAGCAAGGAAGAAATGAGTTTCAGCGTTATCTCCAATAGCTAAAGCCTTTTCAAAAAGCTCAACAGCGTCTTTGTAATGACCGGTCCACATGCACATACAGGCAAAATCATGAATGGAAAAAATATAGTATTGCCAATGAAGGTCAAAGAGGGAACTCACTTCCTCTTTTCCACTGAGTGGGTCCTTGTAAACTTCCTCACTTTTGATACTTGATATTGAAGATTCGGTGATCCAGTTTTCATAGTCTAACAGGTACTGCTTCCCATCAATCACAATCTGCTCTTCTAAGTCCTTACACTCAGTTGAATGGTATATGGATAGAAGACCGCCTCGAATGTCAGCGAGGAACCACCTTGCTTCAACCCATTGTTCAGCATATTTTTCTACTATCGCCTTTAGCTTATCGCAAGTTTCCAATGCCTCTTCGAATCTACCTGCTGGAACATACACAGCTTCCATTAGAGCGCGCAGGTAGTTGGCTCTATAAACGCAAGTATCATAGGTATCTTCAAGTTTAGAATAAAGTCCATTGGATAGTAATGTCCATTCAGAAAGCAATCCACATTCTTTCCATGATCTCAGCATAGTGGCATCAGAAAGTGAGGATAATAGCTTTTCTGGTGATACTTTGTTTTGCATCTTTTCCAATAGATCCTTATGCCATCTTACAGCTTCCTCATGCTCTCGAATCAGTGAATATTCATCCACAATATAATGTCGGGCAAGGAACTCCTGTTCCAGATTAGGCGCATTCTCTGCATATCTTTTAAGTATCTCGATAATTCCGTCTATATTAGACACATTTCTTAACGACCAGTGCAAAGCCCATACTGTTTCGGGGGTATAATCACCAAGCCTAAAGGCTCTTGATAATTCCTCAATTGCTTCTTCCAGCAGATGCCTATCAAACTTATGTTCTGGTTTGCCCAACTGCTCAAACGCCTGTCCTCGTGCTGATAAACCAATTCCTCTATAAGCAGGCGCATAATCCTGCTTTATGTCAACCACGCGCAGAAAGGCTTGCTTTGCTTGTTCCCATTGCTTTTGCTGTAAGTATTCTTCTCCCTGTTTCATTGCTTCAGCGATGATCTTATCTGTGAAATTATCAGGTAAATCTTTATTCTGATATATTCAGAAAGTGGGCAATATCTCTGCGGCTTATGCTTCTCATATAAAAGAGCAGTATAACTTCTCTCAGTGACTCAGGCAAAGAGTATATACCTTGCCATAGCCAATCATTGTCTATATCAGCATTTTCTTTAACCGCAAAATCAGCATGATTCTGTTCCAGACAATCATCAAGGCTTTCGGTTGCACGACAGCGTTCCAACCATCTTCCAGTTACGTTACGTGCAATTCCGCAAATCCACGCACCGAATTTAGATGGTTCTTTGAGTTTCTCAAGATTGAGGTAAACTCTGATAAAAGTCTCCTGAGTCAAATCTTGTGCTTGAAACTCATCACGCACCGATGAAAGCACTAGCATGTAGACAGGCTTCTGGTAGGCTTCCACTAAAGATCGGAACGCTTCGGTGTCGCCTTTTAACGCAGATTTTACAGTTTCGACTTCATTTTGCATATTTAATAACCTCCTGACACTATATTGTATCCATTTATAGTCAAAAGGTCATTGATTTTTGAAGGTTAAGGAGAGATTTTTAAAGATGTGTGATTAGCGAAAATGCTATAAAGGGAAAATTATTTCCAACATTGAGGATCGGGAGATAAAAAGTTGCCATTATTTGCGCCTGCGGAGACTGCCGGACAACCACGACAATACTGACGAAGTTCACAGTATCGGCATTTCTCATAAAG
>JAPLFT010000255.1 GCA_026390535.1 Pseudomonadota bacterium | reverse complement strand
TATATTATTAAAATATTTATATTTGTAAGGAAAAAGAGAGTTCAGGTCCTCCCATACGCCCTCAATGAGTCCCAGGGATAAATATACTTTAGAAAGATTATAAATGCCGTAATCACTATATCCGTTATTCTTACCGATAATCAGGACTTGCCTTAAGTATTTTAAATGATCGGTAATGGTTTTTTGATTATCGAACTTCTTATCATAGGCAACAGGACAGATACTCTTCATTCTCTCGAACTTGGCCTTAGACACAGCGTTTAAAAATTCTATTTTAAAAGATTTTATACTGACACCTGTCGAATTTATTAACTTTTCAAAAAGATTCGGATACGTGTGAGAAAACCATAGTGTTAATTCATCATCTGCCTGCTCGCAGCTATCAAATGGCCTTAACTCTTTATCGATAGTATATTCGATCTCCGGGTATAAATCAGGCTCAGACATTAACGTCAAAAGGGTTTTGGCATATTCCTTGGCACAATCCGTATCCCCAGAAACAATACTATTCATAAGAGAAGTTTCAAGAGTCTTTATCTCGCTACGATCCTCATCACTTGCGAATAGACTCGTACAGAATATAAATATCAGGAGAATAATTAAAGATTTTAAATTCATCTTTTTAGTCGGTCAGGCTGCTGATAACATGATGCTCTAAACACATGCCGTAAAAAAAGTTAAATAGAGATGCAGACTTATGACTTTTGTTATAAACGTCTTTTCTTAGTATGTTTAACTCACTATAGACGCTAGCTTTATCTGCTGAGCACTTACTATTCAATGTTGAGAACAATCTGTTAGCTATAGCTTTTAAAATATCTGCTCTAAACCCATTCTCAGATATCCTGTTATTATTTGCATCGTATATCGCTGTTTCAAACATGACTGGATAAGCATTGAATAAAGCAATTAGTGCTTTTCTGTTGTCTGAACAATTCTCGATGACCGATGTATCATTAATAAGTTTTTCAATCGTAGGATATAGACTAGGCATTGATTTTAATTCCAGAAGCGACTTAGCTTCCGCTTTAGCCTCCATTGCTTTCCCATCTGAAAGCTTATCCATCAAAGAACTTTCAGCTTTTTTCATTTCAGCTTCTTTTTTTGCCTCATCATCATTGCTCTGCGCAAATAAACTCATAGAAAAAACACACATAATCGAAATAACTAAAAATCTCATGTGAACTCTCCTTTATCTGTTTTATTTATCTAAAATTAAGGACAACACCGTCAATTTCAGGCTTCAGTCCCGGTTCAGTAAGAACCATTCTACCTCTAAATTTGATGTTAACAAAGTCAAAATATAAGGCAAAATCAGGATCGGATATTCCGCCCTCTTTAAATACATTTAGATTAAAACTGATTCCGCCGCCAGAACAGGGGATAGTCACATCCGCTATAATAGGAGCACCGTTCAAATTCACAAGATCTGTCCACGGTATACCGTTAAACCATGGTGAAGCAGAATCTACAGAACCAAATTGAAGCTGATACTGATGTTGAGGATTAGTACTGGTTACACATAAAATTTTATCTATAGTTGAACCCGCGTATGGGACACCAAAAATAGCTATGGTTGATTCTTCCACATATTGAAGAACATAATTAGGATTACCGGTACTTCCCGGGAAGGTTTCACCTTTTAATATTGCACTCAATTGGTTGTCCGATATTTTAATCTGTGCCGGAGTACTATTTGTCGTCTCCGTCGAAGTAAAAATAATACCTATACCGTCATCCTTTAAAAGATCATAAGTTTTAGGCTCGGGTTGAGGATTTACGTGTTTACTCCCGCATGCTGCTGCAAGAGCCATAATCGAAATCAAACTTATTATTTTCATTGTCTTCATAAATCTATCTCCCTTTATCCTTATTGCATGCAATATCAGTACCATAAAATCCAGTCAAAAACCCTAGCTATAACAAATAGTTACATAACCAATCATTCTTTAAAGGTGTATATCTTTTATACATCTTATCTAAAATCAGAACAACATATCCTCATAAGGTATATGGCCATCGCCAACCTTATGCACCCTTATAATACCCCTTAAACTTCCGTTCGTTATATTAAAGATCG
>JAPLFT010000045.1 GCA_026390535.1 Pseudomonadota bacterium | reverse complement strand
CCCTTACAGCCGCAGGAAAAATTCACAGCGATATAGAGAGAGGATTCATAAGAGCCTCTACGGTTCATTACGATGATTTCATGAAATATGGGGACGAGAAAAAAGCTCATGCTGCCGGTACCGTAAGAAGCGAGGGTAAGGAATATATTGTTAAATCCGGGGATATTATTCACTTTAAATTTAATGTGTGAGGTTTTTATGTCGTCCAGACTTATTCTTTTAACTAATGATGATGGGGTTAACACGGAAGGCATAAGAATTCTTAAAAAAGCCCTTGATCCGATCGGCATAGTCGTGATCGTAGCTCCGAGTTCCGAACAGTCGGGGACCGGACACTCTTTGACCATGCATGCGCCGGTCAGAGTAAAGGAACTGGAAAAGAATATCTACTCGGTTACCGGTTATCCTTCTGATTGTGTTTATGCCGCAGTACATGGCCTTTTACCCAGAAAACCGGATATTATTATCTCCGGAATTAATAAAGGGGCTAACATGGGCCTCGATGTTTATTACAGCGGTACTGTTGCCGGAGCAAGACAGGGAATTATTGATGGTATAACTCAGGGCTTTTCTCTTTCTCTGGTCGTAGATAAAAAAGATAAGGAATACTTTTGGGATGATACAGCCGCTTTTGCAAGACAGATGACTACAAAAATCCTTGAAAAAGGATATAAGGGAAAAGGATTCCTCAACATAAACTATCCTAATCTACCCAAGGAAAAAATAAACGGTGTCAGGATAACAAAAATAGGAGATAAACATTATGCGAAGGAAGTAAGATGGGGCAAGGACCCCAGAGGAGATGCTTATTGCTGGTTATGGGGTGACTATTGCAGCTTTGAGCAAATAGAGGGCTCCGACTGTGTTGCGGTTAACGACGGATATATATCTGTGAGCCCGATGCTTTTGGATATGACCGATTATTCCATGATAGAAGAATTAAAAACCTGGGAAATATAGAATGTTATTTAATCTTTTTCTTATTTTGGTTCTTGTTCCCGGTTACGTAAATGCCGGGAGCATGGAATCCGTTTTTAAAGGATCAAAGCCTGCGGTGGAAGAGGCTACTGAACCTGTAGTGGAGAAGACTACTGAACCAGTAGTGGAAAATACGACGGAGAAAAAAGATACGGAAACAAAAAGTGCCTCGAATGTTTTTAAACCGGTAAAAATAGAAAAACAAAAATATGAAGAAACAACGCCAGGGGCAACGTCGGTCTTTGGCCGCAAACAATCATCAACCTATGGTAATGAGCATCCAAATGATTCGAAGGCGACGAACGTATTTATAGGGAACAGAGCTGAAGAGGATAAACAGGTTGTGGAAGTAAAAGAGGATGAATTAGAGGGTAATTACTCAGGAAAAGATTTTTTATGGCCTGTGGAGAAAGGTCAGGTAAGTTCGTATTACGGTTGGAGAAGCAGTAAAAGATTCCACGACGGTATAGATATAAGCGCTCTAACCGGAACAAAGATCTTTGCTGTAAAAGACGGCAAAGTCGTCTATAGTGGAAAAAAGATCCGGGGATACGGTAATATGATAGTTATAAAGCATATCGGGAAGATTTATTCAGTATACGCACATAACAGCGTAAATAAAGTTTCAACAGGCGATACCGTCAATAAGGGTGACGTGATAGGACTGGTCGGTAATACCGGACGATCTCATGGTCCGCATGTACATTTTGAGGTGAGACAGGGAAAATACAGCGTAGATCCTTTAAAATATTTTAATTATTTAGAGGATAAAAAAGGCAACCGTAAATATGGTTTTGTTCATGAATTTAAATAAGGGGAATTATAAAAATGACTAATAAAAATTCAGACAATGCGGATGTAGGTACTCATATAATTACTTACTGTTCTAAGTGTGGACACGATGTGAATCATGTCGTTGTAGCCCATGGACAGGATGGAATAGTCGCAAGGGTAAAATGCATAGTCTGTAATTCCGAACATAAGTATAAAAAAACGGCATCATCAAAGCCGTCATCACGCAGAGCCTACTCGTCAATATCTAATAGTATTAAAAATTCTTCGACACCCACTAAGTTCAATATAAAGCTGTGGGAGGATGCAAAGGCCGGCGCAAAAAATAAGGTGCCTATAGAATATACTATCAATAAAATTTTTGAAAAAGATAATCTGATATATCACTCGACCATGGGAGAGGGTATTGTGATGAAGGTTTATGACAATAAGATAGAAGTAATCTTTAGCAGCGATATAAAATCTTTGGTACACAATAGAAAATGAAAATATCGGGATTTACCTTTGTAAGAAACGGGATCAAATTCGATTATCCTTTTAGGGAATCAATAATGTCCGTACTTCCGGTCGTTGATGAGATGATTGTGAACGTCCCTGAGTCTGAAGACGATACCCTTAACGCTATAAAAAAAATTGGTGATCCCAAAATAAAGATACTGGAAACCAAATGGGGCGGAGAGGTTCCCTCAGGCGGAAAGATATTGTCCCATCACACAAATCTTGCCCTGCAAAAATGCACCGG
>JAPLFT010000091.1 GCA_026390535.1 Pseudomonadota bacterium | reverse complement strand
GATAGTTTGCCCTCCCGGAAAAGATATAAGACCGACATCATCAAAAATAAGACAGGCTATTTTCAATATTCTTTATTCCATGGATTTTGATATGCGACAGGCATTGGTGCTTGAACTTTTTTCCGGCACCGGGATCGTCAGTATAGAGGCTATAAGTAGGGGCGCAAAGAAAGCCGTGATTGTTGATAATTCTCATAAGGCGAACCTTTTTGCGGAAAAGAACATACATAATCTGGGTATGGAAGATAAAATAAATATTATTAAACAAGATGCGATGGAGTACGTTAAAAATGCGGACATCTCTGATGTTAACCTTATATTCATTGACCCGCCTTATAGATATGAAAAATACAGCGAGCTTATAGAATCCATATTTTTAAAAATAAGTAATGATGCGATAGTAATGGCGGAGAGTGATAAAATTATTCTGAATGAAGACAATGAAATCGGTGCCCGGATTATAAAGATAAAAAACTGGGGAAAAACATTTATTACATTTATGAAAAAAAAGAGAACTAATTAATATTGTGGTTTGCTATTCTCTTCATGGATTTTTGTATATACGGAATTTATAATATCTGACAATCTGGGCGACTGAGTTACTAAGATTTTTATCATAAATTTATCCGGAGGCGTGTCTGAGGTTATAAGTGTTGTAAAGTTATTATCATCCACCGTATGAGAAATATCATAGTTATCCTTATATTTTGCTGCTAAAAAAATAGCCTCAACGATAGTTATTGCCGTACCAGAAATAATAAATATTGTGCCTAATGTTCCAACTACATATGCAGTCATTCCGCCTGATCGACCTGCTAACCAGAATAAACCGAATCCCGTAGCTGCTTCTCCAGCACCGAATTCTACTCCTATAAGGTTATCCTTTATCTCCTTTTTACAGGAGAAGTACTGTTGCCTTAAATAGGTTATCTTATTGTATAGATCGTCGATGTTTTCTTTTGTAAAAATCTTTTTTACATTGTCTGTAGCTACACTGGATTGAGCAGATAAGATTGTCGAACCGAATATCGTAATAATAAAAAATATAAATAATGATTTTTTTATGTGAAGGTATATGTTCATGATTTATGATTATATATGAGATTATAATGTGTTTGTCAAGCAGTATTTACATTAAGGGTTTAGCGATCACTATTAATATTAATTTGTCTTCAAATTGTATTGTTTTATGAGTTCATCCGTCTTTTTCGGGTTGATCTTGTTATAGGCGCTTAGCAGTGTTTTCTGAACCTGAGGGGATGCATCCGGGAGTATGTCTATAAGGAGTTTTTCTGATACATCATTGTTTGCAGAAACTCTCAGATAGGTCTCAAATATTATAGATGGTGTGACTAATACCTGAATATTATCAGTGCTTTTTGCGTAGTATATTGAATCTCGTAATTCCTTATCCAGAAAGCTCAGCTTTTCATCCTTTCCGACGTCCAGACTGCTTGCAAATTGTATAAGGAACTGTCTTTTTGTCTCATTCTCAAAAGACAAAGCAGAAACACCATGTGCTACCTCATTAAAAGTTTCAGAGGGATTATCACGGAGTTTTTGAATGTTATCCCAGGCCTCTTTTCCTTTTTCTGATGCAGGGCTATCAAGATATCTTATGAGTGCCAGTACTTTTATTATTCTTTGACCGGTCTTTGAGTCAGAAAAAGCTTCATCAGGATTTTTATCCCTTTTGTTTTTTGGAATTATTGGGGACTGATTATTTTCATTTATTGATTTATTATTATCGGTAATATTATTATCAGGATTTTTAACAGTGGATAGAGGAATTGAATTTGCAGGAATTGAATCGTGTTTTTGAGCTCTTGAGATAAAATAAACAGATAATAAAAGAGCAATTCCCAATAAAAGCAGGATTAGTTTTTTCATAGATAATTATATTTTACTTTATGCCGGAGATGGCGGCTATTACTTTATAGATATAATTTTGAGAGGCTTCTTCTCCTGTGGTTTCAATAAGATATGTAAAAGAATTTGTAGGATTATTATCCTCAAAACCGGAAGGAAGTTGTGTTGCTCTTATATACTGAACACAGGTACCGCTGCTGTTGTATGCCACACAGAAGGGCTGATTTAATCGGACCTGTCTAAGTGAATACCACTTGATAACATATATAGGATCATTAAATTTATACAGGATGTTTGATGTTGTTATGGTATATCAGTTCATCGCTATAAAATGTCCGTTCTCTGAGTCATTAAATTTTATATTAGTTACTGGAACACCAGAATATGTTGAAGTGCTCTCTATCACCTCTTCATAACTCAGATAAAGAACAAGATCATTCCATGGCTGGCTGTTCGTTATGGCATATTCACCGGTTACATAATCACATTGTGTTACATTATTTGGGAATATGTCGGTCTTGTATATATCTGAGATAGGTGTTGTTTCTGTTTTAATTGTTTCAAGTAGAGTGGAAACCTCTGTGGCTGAAACAGCCCTTGCATTTTGTTGCCATGAACCGCCAATTAGTTTGTTTCCGATAGTAACAACTTTTTTACAATTCATATCTGATGAGGAGCATCCCCCTACCGAGGTACTTGTTGTCATGCTGTTGTATGTCAATATCCAGCTGGACAAGGTAGGCGCTGAGTTTGTTATAAAACTGTCTAAAGCCATTTGAGTGGATGTGGGAGCGCAAGCTAAATCACCATGTACGGGAATTGAAAGCTGTAACGTAAGAGGCATATTTGGGATTTCACAGTCTCCTATAATTTTACAAATAGTTTTGTCCGAGGAGGATGAACTTGCTTTATAACTTGGGCATAGATTTTTTACGCAGACTTCATCGGTACAAAGCAGTGCGGTGTTTCCGTTACCGATTGCACTTTTTGTAGGGGCACAATTTGTGAGTAACGATGTACAAATTATTATTCCACAGACGTACAACGTATAACGCATAACTAACCTCTATCTGTATTATATCAAAATAAGTCAGATATGTCAATATCTTATTATTGACTCACACTTAAATCCACTAAGTCTTTGTTTCCCTTTAAGAAATTCGAGCTCTATGGCAAACATAAGCCCTGCTACAGAGCCGCCGCATTTTTTTACAAGATTGGCCGCTGCCTCTATAGTTCCGCCTGTAGCAAGAAGATCATCTATAAGCAGTATCTTATCACCATTCATAACAGCGTCAGCATGCATCTCTACAGCATCTTTACCGTACTCAAGGATATATTCATATTTTACTGTTTTATAGGGAAGTTTTCCCGGTTTCCTTATCGGTATGAAGGGTTTTCCAAGTTTCAATGCAAGCGGGGCACCGAATATAAAACCTCTGGACTCTATCGCTGCCACCTTTGTTATCTCCAAATCCTTAACCCTTTGGGCCATTTCATTTATCATCACGTTAAAGATATCCGGATTCATCAGCAACGTTGTTATGTCATAGAAAAGAATGCCCTTTTTTGGGAAATCGGGAACTTCTCTGATGTATTTTTTATAATCCATGGATTCCTCCTTAGTGAATCAAAACTGGATGTATTCTATTAGACGTATTATAGTTGTCAACCATGGAAGAAAAAGTAAAAGAATTGATAAAAACCGCTCCGCAAAACCCCGGGGTATATATATTCAAAAACTCTGAAGGGCTGGTTATCTACGTCGGTAAAGCTAGAAAATTAAGGGACAGACTTAAACATTATGTACAATATCTAAGATCAGATGACCCAAAACTTAGGATACTGGGCTCAAGTATTTTTGATCTTGAGCTGATAAGGACCAATAACGAACTGGAAGCGCTTATACTCGAATCGAATCTGATAAAAAAACATAAACCCCGTTACAATATCCAGTTAAAAGACGACAAGGCATATCCCTACATAAAAATAAATATGATGCAAGATTGGCCGATGCTTGAGATAGTCAGAAGATTCAGCGATGATGGTGCTCTTTACTTTGGCCCTTATTTGAGTGCAACAAGCCTTAGATCCCTTATTAATGTAATAAATAAAGCCTTTCCTCTCAGGAAGTGCAGCGACAATATATTAAGGACAGCAAAGCGTCCGTGCATAAACTATCAGATACACACTTGTCTTGCGCCTTGCCAGGGATACATAAAAAAAGAAGACTATATGGGAATAGTAAAGGGTGTCATCTCTGTCCTAAAGGGCAAAACGGCATCGGTTATAGAGGAACTGGAAAAAGAAATGCTTCTTGCCTCTGATAATCTGGATTTTGAAGAGGCCGCAAGGATAAGAGAGAGAATAAAGATACTGGAATCCCTATATAGCAGGCAATCCGTTGTAATGCCTGACGACACTAGGGATATAGACGTAATAAGTTGTAAGGCTCTGGATGATTCACATGCGTTTAACATATTACTTATAAGAGGCGGAATACTTTTAGGCCAAACCAATGTAGTAGTTCAGGGAGGGGGAACCGATAGAGAAGCCCTGGACAGGGTACTTATAGATTATTATTCAAAGAATATGATACCTGACCTTTTAAACGTTCCTTTTGATGTTTTTGATGAGACTGTAATCAATTTTATAAAAAATATGGCTGGGAATAAAAAAGTAACCATAGGTAAAAAAATGACCTCGGACATAAAAATGGTAAGAAAAATAGGCGAGGCAAGTCTTGAGGAATACATAAAGACATTGAACATAAGGAAAGGACGCTGGGAAAACGTGTCTTTAGAACTGACCAGATTACTGAGAGTTAAACGCAACGCAATAAGGACTATAGAGTGTTATGACATGTCCAATATATCCGGTAAGTTTGCAGTAGGAGCCAGGGTGTTCTTTGCCGACGGCAGTCCGGTAAAAAATAATTATAGAAAATATAAGATGAGAGGTGATTACAGAGGTGATGATTTAAAGGCTATGCAGGAGGTTTTTTCAAGAAGATTAAAAAAGACAGAACTTGAACCATTGCCTGACCTTATAATTTTAGATGGTGGCAGAACACAACTGAATGCCGTTTACAGAGTAATGATCGATAATGGATTTAAGGATTACAGGATGATATCCATAGCTAAGGATAAAGAGACTTCAAAAGGTTTGTCGAAAGATAAGATATATTCGATCCTTGATGGTGAGATGGTGACGCTCATTCCCGGTAAAGAATTGTTGAATTTTATTAAAATGATACGCGATGAGGCTCATCGATTTGTGATAAGTTATCATAGGTACATCCGCCGGAAGGGATAAAAAAACCAAGAGCCCCGTTACCTAACGGAGCTCTTGATCCAAATTATTTTAAGGAAGGGGTATATCTACACGGGTGCTCTAGGCCCTTGTATTCTTAGTTAAGTTCAAAATCCCTGGTCTGAAACCTTACGCCGCATTCATTGCATATGGCGCTCTCTTTTACTCTCTTGTTGTCATAATCGATGAAGTGAGTGAATTCCAACTTGCTTCCGCATATTGAGCAACAGAATTCCTTTGTTATTATCTCCTGCTTTCTTTTCTGTACTGCTGTTTCCTGCTTGGTATTCATGACTTTTGCCTCCCCTCTTTTTTTCCTCTTTTGACCCTTTGACAACGCGGAGTGCTAAAAAGGTTAAAAAAATTCTTATAAATGGTTGAATTTTTAGCGCATAGGTAGTAAAAACCCTAAGAATATGAAGCATTCAGCGATTAAATGGATTGGAACGATAATAGTTATAGTTATTGGGCTTTATGTAGCTTTAACGCTTACATATAAATGGAAGATTACAGAAGAAAAAGCATATAGACTTAGCATCCCTGAACATAGTTTTACTTTAAAGGATGGAAGACAACTCAGGCTTACTATAAGCATTGTATTTAAAAACAATAATGACGCCGAAGATACGGCAAAAAGAAAACAGGAAATTACAGAACTTCTTGTGACAATCTTTAAAAATACTGAATCAAACATTTTTGGTAGTTCCTACGATATAGAAGTGGAAAAGGCCAAATTGCTGATGGAGCTTAAAAAAGCCGGCTTCCCTGCCGAATATATTTCTTTTGACACATATCCAAGACTTTTTTGATCAGAATTTAAATTACCCTTCTCATGAATCTTTCAAAATCCATTACTTCCCGTGAACTTGGCTCTTTTTTTCTAAGCTTTCTGCGTTCGAGTTCCTGAGGGAATTGTGGTGGAAGGTCATTGGGCTTTAGTGATCTCAAAGGGATATCTTTATCTGAGCAGATGCTGAAGCATTCAAAACAGACGACGTCTCCATTCTCATTTTTGCGTACATCAAAACTTTCACAGTAAGGACATTGATATTTCATAACAAAATCCATTTTACCACAATTCTTACTAGTTGCTTTTATTATTTTTATTAAATAATTTAGGTGTGTATATTAAGGAGCATGATTGCTAAGAATAATAAAAACATCATTTTCTTATGATTGCGGATCCCCATGGATAATAAAAGACTGCTCGGTTGAATTCGGCTCTCCCGGAACGTATTTAATATCCGGAGGTAACGGCAGTGGAAAGTCCACCTTAATGGATATGATCACAGGATTTAAAAAACCCGCCATGGGCGATGTTTTCATAAACAATGTTAATCTTTATTCGAGCACCAAAACAATTTCATCATTGAGGAAAATAATTTCATATATGCCTGCATCCCTAAGAATGCCTCTTTATCTGGATGTGTCATATATACTCGACATGTGGATGGGTGGATATTTTAGGGATGAATTGATATCGGCGTTGAATCTGCATCCTTTTATGGATCATAAATACCATAGCCTGTCTGACGGATACAGGAACAGGGTTCATCTTGCAGTAGCTTTATCCAGGGGAGCGTTTGTACTTCTTGATGAACCGTTAAAAAGCCAGGACGATGAACTTAAAAAGATTTTTCCGGAACTTATTTCCAAGTGTCGTGCCGGAAGAACATTTATAGTTACGAGCCCTAACATTATAGATGACGTAAAATGGGATAAAAAATTTGTATTGGACAGGGGTATGCTTAAGTGAGGACTAACCGTGAATTAAAGGAATTTTTCTCAAACCCCGTATTTTATATAATCGCCGGTGTATTCCTGGCATTATCCGGATATAAATTTTATTCATTGATATTGTCGTATACGGACATCATAAGCTCGTATCCCGATTATATGTTCGGAGGAGAAATAAGTGCGTTGATGGGGATGAATGTAAATACATTTTTATTCCCGAAACTTTTTGGGTTCTATTCTTATCTGATACTTGCTGCTGTGCCGGTATTGAATGCCGGAATAGGTTACGACAGGACTCTTGAAATAGATAAGATAGAACTTATGGTTAATGGATTGACAGAGACCGGGCTTATTATAAGAAAAATAATTACCACGACTCTATTGATGCTGCTGATACTTTCTCCAACCATCTTATATCCGATGATTCTTTCTGTTTTTACCGATATAGATTACGGTGTGATAGTAAGTTCGTATATTGGTCTACTTATACTTGTATTTGCGGCAAGCTGTGTTGTTACTCCATTTGGGATTATCAAGATGCCTATAGCAGTTTCAATCTTCTTTAATGTGGTTATTCTCATAATAGTTTATATATATGTACTCGAGCCCGTTTTCTCTTCCTTTCTATATGGTTCAATAAAATTATCGTTACTTTTATTCATCGCAATATTTTCTTCGGCATTAATCCTGTTTTCATCTAAGATATATGAATCAACGAGGATATTCGGATGAAGAGATTCCTGTTTTTTATGGGATTCATAATTACTGCATTTCTTCTTATGGCTTTGGCTGTACTGCCTGAATACAGGTTAAGAGTAACAGTGGTAACCGTGGCTTATATACTTGTGTTTGGTTTTATATTGAAAGTTACGATGAAAGAATATTTCCAAAATGCGTATAGGATTATTTTTTGTAGAAGAACCAAATTTATGTTCAAATGGGTGATCCTTTTTTTTATTGTAGTTTTTATATCTGTTATGGTCCTCCGGTCGGGATTTTTTTCCAGGATAAAATGGGATGTCAGTAAAGACAAACTGTTGAGTCTGTCTGCAGAAACGAAAAAATATTTGTCTAAACTCGATACCCGGGTTGATATTACATATATAAGACCTGTTACAGGCAATGACGAAAGGAGTCTCTTTAACGGCCTTTTGGGCGAATTTGCCGGCTACACGGATAAGATTGATTACAGGACTCTTCATCCGATTATAAACAGCACAGAATATAGCGAGATAAAGAAAAAACTTCCTACTCTTTCTCCCGGCAGTATTGTCGTTATGTCATCAGGAAGAATTGCCATAGCGGATAAAATTACCGAATATGATCTTGTTTCTGCAATATATAGAGCCAGAGCCGGTCAGCAGAGTGTATGTATATCAAAAGGGCATGGAGAACCTGCTTTAGATGATTTTGGAGAGAAGGGTGGAGCTATAATTTTAAGTCTTCTTCAGGATAGGGGAATAAATCTATATCCTGTACCGACGGATAAAATCAACTACTGTAAGGTTTTTGTTATTCTTGATCCATCTTCTGAATTTAATCCTTCAGAGCTTGAAAATATAAGGAATTACATCGGGTATTTGATAGTAATTGGCGGAGCAGAACTTAACTCGGTACAAAAGATACTGGGTTATAAAGGATTTTCAGTATTGGAAAAGATTAATGCAGATTTTAGCAGGGGAGCTTTAAGAGAATATGACGGCGGGATCATCGTTGATAAATTTTCGGATTATCCCGTAGTTTCGGCAATACGGGGTTCGGTTGTTGTAGAATCCGCATATGAAATTAATTGTATGAAATGCAAAATTTTTGCCGGAATATCTTCATCCGGAAAAACAACCAAATACGTTATGGGAGGTTCTGACAATGTACAGATCTTTTCAGGTAAGGGTTTAATAAATAATTTTTTTATGAGATTTAAGGGAAATGCGGAATTGATTTTGAATATGATGGGTGTTGCTTTATGGCCGGATTATCCGATTTCCAGGATGATGATTAAATCTACCCTCCCGCAGTTTTTTGCTATTTCTCCAAAGTATCTTAATATAATTTTTATTATATCTGTTGTTATTTTTCCTTTTATTATACTTCTTCTTAGTGTGTATTGTTTCCGTCAAAACCGTACTGGAACTGAATAAGAAGACATAATCATTATTCCTACACCCCTATAATGAAAAAATATTGATAAAACATTTTTTTATGAATAAGGGTGCTTTGGATTGCCAAAGCGCCCTTATCACTGTAAGAGGTTCTATATAAAGATGTTTAAAAATATTTTTTCCGGTATTGCTGGCTTTGGTTATAATCTTAAAAAATCTACTATGTTGAATAAGCATACCCCCAGCGAGAATAGGTATGCGGCATATGAGTATTTTCAGGAAAAGATTTCTAAAGCTCAGAAAGAAAATAATCTAGATGTATTTAACGATGTAATTCAGTTGTTCCTGTCCAGATTTACAATAGCGGTATCCAACAGCATAAAAGACGACGAAGAAAAGAATTACATAAAAGATTATCTTGAGTCTCTTGGAGACGTTGTTGTTGAACCTATCAAGCGGTTCATAATAAAAGATCACATAATAGCATATCCTATAGAAATACTTATCTCTATAATAGGTAAGGAAAAAACATTGGATTTTTTAAACACTGTCCTTACCACTGAGGACACTCTTTTTGATGACCCTCTGGTTGAAAAGAGGATAGAGATATTGAAACAATTCGCCGGTGCCACTCATTCGGATATGTTATCAAAGGCGTCTATCTTTCTGAATGATTCTGATGACAGGCTTGTAATAGCGTCTATAAGATTTATCAGGGATTATGCCTTTTCTGAAGATGAGGATATGGATAAGATCTCAGAAGCAATGGCATTAAAATTCGTGGATACTGAAACCAGTGCAAGGATAAGGATAGAGCTCCTGAACGTATTTATAGAACAGGAATGGAAAGTATCAGGTGTGCGTAAACAATTCGAAGAACTCCTTCCGGAAGGTTACTACATAAACACACAGGGATTCATCCGTGTTATACAGCACGCAATAACTAATCCATCTTCAATGAAAAAATAAATTTAACTGAATAAAAAAACTTAACTTATTTTTTTCAATACGTTATGAGCATTTTTTGGTTCTTGTATGGACTTAGCAGATATGAGATCTTAAACTATTGTAACCTTATCTGCTAAGTCCTATACAAGGTAAAAAAGCGCAATGTATTCGAAAAAAATAAGTTAAGTTTTTCTATTTAGTTAAAGTATATAAATCCCGTTGAAAATAGTATCACATGGCTTGTCATCCACTGTGTTCTTACGCCGGTGTAAGTAATACCTATAGGAATACCATACTGATTGTTATCACCCCACCTCAATGGCTGCCAATTTATTCCTGCTTTCCAGTCGAAACCGGCGTAGGTTTGTGTTGATATGGCGGATATGATATTCGTATTTGAAGTTACAATTCCGAGCCCGAAACCGGCAAAAATAGATACGTTATCCATAATGAAATATTCCGGTCCCACGGATATAGTTGTTATAACCGGATAAGTTCTATCTTTAATATTAAAACCCGTATCAACGGAAAACATAACCATGAATTTATCTGCTACTTTAAATCCCATTCTCACTTCACCGCTGAGGAATGGATAATTGTTTTGATCTATGGATGTTGTAAAAAAACCTCCAATGCCTATAAGTGGAGCAATGTAGAAAGTAAAATCTTCAGGAATCGGAGCTTGTATTGCAGCTGCGGCTGCTACGGGTTTTAATCCGACCTTGCTCATGGTTACGCATCTTGCTTTTGATTTGTCTCCCTTACTGGTTAATACATACTGTCCTTCCACATCGAATAAAAAGTAATAAGAGTTGTACGGATCACCCGGTACAAG
>JAPLFT010000355.1 GCA_026390535.1 Pseudomonadota bacterium | reverse complement strand
GGCTGATTTTCTCTTGGAGGGCCCGGAAGCAGAACAAATATCCTGCCGTTTTCCTCGTATAACATACCGGGGGCCGTACCAAATTCATTTATTAAAAATTCTCCACCGTCTATCAATTCAGCCTGTTTCCTGTTTGAACTGGCTACAGGTTTATTCAGTTTAACAAAAAGTGATGCTATCCTCTGATATACTTCTTCATGGAAAATAAGTCTTCTATTCAGGAATCTTGCAAGAGCTTCGCGTGTGATATCATCGCTTGTAGGCCCCAATCCACCCGTAAGGATTATCAGGTCCAAAGAACCGATATGTTCAATAGCGGAGACTATACTATGAATATTATCTTCTACGGTAAGTCTTAAATTAACCTTTATCCCGCAGTCCTTTAGCCATTTGGACAGATACGTGGCGTTGGTATCATCTATTTTTCCCAACATTATCTCTGTGCCTACGGATATGATTCCTGCCGTCTTCATAAATTTTAGTATATTATCTCTATGTTATTTCGTTTGCAAAATGCTATCAGTGAAGACCTCACTCTATCCGGATTGGAGAATCTCTCAAGGTTAAGCAGCAGACTCCTTATTTTTTCATCCTTATTTACATATTCCACCAGTCCATACTGCTTATCTATCATGGTAAAGAACAGTATTTTGAAATACATCCTCTTTACATCCTTGGCATTGATGGTCTTATGTGGTTGACATCGTCCAAGCTCCCCAATATAAACTAACCTACCGTAATGATGAAAGAAAATAAACTTAATTTAATAAGGCCAGAAGATGTGCTGGCACTTTTGATGATACTATCATCAATATGGGTCACAAGTCCATCTGAGTATTACTACCTATTCAACGGTAATTTAGTCGTATCAAAACACACCACAGCGCTAATGCTTCTGGTCCTGTTTGCTATTTTCACTTCTCTATATGAGAACAGGATACAGAGAATAATAGACACCATGAAATCCGGGGTAAAGATCCCTGCGGTTACAATAAGCGACCAAAGCGTATATCTATGGAAAAGAAAATTCAGGATACTACAGGTTATAAGGGATTATCTGCCATTTCTGCTCTGCATAATAGCCTATCATAGACTCACGGTACTGATACCTCATGTAAAGGGATATAACATAGACCGGGTGTTTATGTCTTTTGACAGGCTCGTTATAGAAGGGATACGACTTAAGATACTGGGATGGTTTGGATCATCCAGGGAATTTCGGGATTTTTTGTCTATATCATATAAAACCTATCTTTTGGGTGTTCCTATAATCGCCACGTACCTATATATGGTAAAACAGTTCCAAAAATTCAGGGGATTTCTGCTGGCAATAATCATAGGCTCCATATTGGCTCTGTTGATAAGCATGTTATTCCCCAGCGTCGGACTGGAGGCAATAGTGAATAATATCAAGGCACCGCTTTCAGGGAGTATAAGCCTTCCCGCAATATATACGACCATACTACTGTTATTCGCCATAGGATTCAGTAAGGCGTTGTCATCTTTTTATATACCCATAGCAGCGTTATTCTTTGTCGCTGACATATTATCATATTACAGTTATTTACTGACCATACTCATCAGTGTTATTGTAGGACTAATGGCAATGTACCTGGCAAAATTAATTCAGGGAGCATGGAATTGAAAAATTTTCTGTGGTTTACAAGAAAGTATGTTCGTCCCCATTGGCCCAAGATTGCATTGTTATTCGTATTGGGGCTGATAGTCAGTGCCATACCTGTTGCAAGTCTTCAGTTTATAAGATTGATGCTGGACGATGTCTTTACCCAAAAGAACCTGCATACGTTAAAGTTCATTTCTGTTACCATAATATATCTGTATGCGATAAGCGGATTGAGCAGATATCTGCATTTCACGATGCAGCGGGGATTGGGAGAATTAATGGTGATGCATCTAAGGAACGACCTATATTCTCATATCCTGAAACTCCCCCTAAAGGCTCATTCAAAACATCATTCCGGAGCACTCCTGACCAGGGTTGTCACCGACGGGCAAAAGATACCGGAAGGCATAATGCTTGGCATAGATTTTATAAGAGAACCTATG
>JAPLFT010000370.1 GCA_026390535.1 Pseudomonadota bacterium | reverse complement strand
GCAAGCGTTTTCCAGCCAATCCAATAATTCTTGATCCTTTATACGTGTTCGTAGATTTTTCAGTACGAACTTATGATAATTATTTATCCAGTTGATCTCTTCAGCATTCAACAGGTCAGTAATTATTAATTCCTTTTCATATGGACATACTGTCATTTGCCTTAGCCTCAAAAAATCACGTTTGCCATTACGTTTTGTTAATTCTTCATCCTTTTCTATGGCGACAACGTTCTCTATCCTTATACCGTATTCACCTTCTTTGTAATAGCCAGGTTCATCGGTAAAGGTCATTCCTTCCTCTAATATTACATGTTTTAAAGGACTTAAGCCTACATTGGTAGTTTCATGAACACATGTACAATAACCTATTCCATGTCCGGTACCATGCTGGTATTCTAATCCTTCTGCCCATAAAAATTGTCTGGCCAGCGTATCCAGTTGATCTGCCTTTGTACCGTATGGGAATTTTATCCTGGCGATATTAAGATGTCCCTTCAGTATCCTTGTATAATTTTCCTTTATCTCCTGAGAAACTTTTCCTAGTGCAATGGTTCTTGTCATATCCGTCGTGCCGCCAAGGTAATGAGCACCATTATCTATTAGAACTATGCTCTCCGGTTTCATAGTGGCATAAGAAGAATCGGAATGCGGCATATAGTGTATTATTGCTGCGTTTGATTTATATGCTACTACCGGATCAAAGCTTAAACTTATGAAATCTTTTTGTTCCTTCTTGAACTCATTTATCTTTTCTACGACATTCCATTCGGTAATATCCCTTTTCTTTATCTCTGTCTTAAGCCAATGAATGGTCTTTATAACACTTACACCGTCTTGAATGTGAGCCTCGAACATATTGTCCAGTTCAAATTTATTTTTAATGGCCTTGATCTCTGTTGTTGGTGATACTTCTTTTTTGATATTTGCGGACGAAGCAATATTGTTCAATACCATCTGGGATGTTTCTCCTGGATCTACCAGAATAGTTTTTTCTTTTGATATTTCCTGCAATGTTCTTGAGAAATCTTTATAAGGAAGAATAGTCGTTGAAGAGGGTAACTGGGATTCATATCCGGAAGGTAGCCTGTTCTTATCTATGAACCAGAACGTTTTATCCCTGTCGATGATTAAATAAGAGATAGCAAGAGGTGTATACTGTACATCAGATGCTCTTACGTTCAATATCCTGGCAATTGATTCAAGATTTGAGATGATATGCATATCGACTTCTTTTTCTACCATTACATCCCGGAATCTTTCTATTTTCTGACTTGCCGTAGTGTTCTCATGTTTTTTATCTCGAAATATTACAGATGTGTTAGGTAGTGGAGGCTGATCCTTCCATATTTCGTCGACCAGATTCTTTTCTATATATTTTAAAGAGATATCGCTATGGGTTTTTAGGGCATCTTTTATTATATCAGCTTGTTTCATAGTGATAAGTTGAGGGTCGATCCCTATTATGCCCCCATTGCCCTTTAGCAATTCATCTATAAACCATTTTATCTCTATAGAAAGATTAGTATCGTGTTGTTCTTTAATGTACGTATCAAACGGAGTGCCGGTTAATTTTTGTCTTGCTTCTATTTCATAACGACCATCGGTCCAGAGCATTGCTTTATTAAACGTTAACCCTATATTTCCGTATGTGCCTTTAAATCCCGATATAAAAGCCCTTCTTCGCCAGTGTTCCGGAAGATATTGTTCACATTGATGCGGATCTGTTCCAGGTAACAGGTATGCGTCTATACCGTGTTTTTTCATCAGTGACCGTAATTCTTCAACTCGTTGGTTTATCATTGTTATTCCCCCTGGATCATTTTTTTAATGGAGCACATGCAGCTTCGAGCCAGGTCAGTAATTCAGCGTCTTTGATATATTGTTTTATATTTCTAAAGACGGACTTGTGATATTCATCTATCCATTTAATTTCATCTTTGCTCATCATATCGAGGTCAATAAGTTCTTTTTCATAAGGGCACATTGTAAGTTGTTTGAATTTTAAAAAGACATCTTTTGTCGAGGTCCTTGTAAATTTAGTGTCTTTCTCTACAGCCATCGCATTCTCTATCCTTATACCGTATTCTCCCTCTTTGTAATATCCCGGTTCATTAGTAAGGGTCATCCCCTCTTCTAATATGCCGGTTTTTAAAGGACCAACACTGGCATTTGTAGTTTCATGAACACAGGAACAATATCCTATGCCGTGCCCGGTGCCGTGTTTATAATCATATCCCTGTTCCCATAGATGTTGTCTTGCAAGGATATCCACATGGTACCCTCTTGAACCCGAGAGAAATATTGCCATGGCCAGATCGACATGTCCTTTTAATACTCTTGTATAATTCTTTTTCATTTCCTCCGAGCATTTTCCTACAGTGATCGTCCTGGTCATATCCGTAGTTGAGCCGAGATATTGTCCTCCCACGTCTATTAATATCAGTCCCTCTGGTTTTATAGTATCACTTGAATTTTTCGATGGGGTGTAGTGTATGCTTGCAGCATTGCTATTATAGGACACTATTGAAGCAAAACTGAGATCCAAAAAATCCTTATATTCTTTTTTGAACTCCAATAATTTCTCGCATACCTCCCATTCGGTTATTTTTCTGTTATTTATCTCTTTCTTTAGCCAATATATGGCCTTTACTACACTTACACCGTCCCTCACGTGGGCGTCGAACATCTTTTCAATCTCAAACTTATTTTTTATGGCCTTAATGGGTAGTATTAACGATGTCCCCTTTTTTATCTTTGCAGTACTGTCTATGTTGTTAAATATCCACTGTGATATTTCATTGGGGTCCAACAATACTTTTTTGTTTTTGGAAACCTTTTTAAGGGTTTTTATAAAGTCCTTATACGGGAATATCTGTAAGGTTTGCGGTAGCCTGGATTTATATCCTGATGGAAGTCTCTTTTCGTTTATGAACCAAAGCACAGCATCGTGGGTCAGTATTAAATATGAGATCGCAAGAGGAGTAAATTTTATATCCATAGCACGTATATTTAATAGCCTTGCTATCGATTCAAGATTAGAGACTACGTGGAGGTCAATATTCTGTTCTTTCATGAACTTTTGTACCGTCTCTATCTTTTTACTCGCAGAGGTGTCCTCGTATTTTTCATCCCTTATAACTACAGGAGTATCAGGTAAAGAGGTTTGCTTCTGGCGGATACCGTCTACCAGGTTCTCTTCTATATATTTTATTGATACTTTTTTGTAACTTTTTAATATATCCTTTAATAATTCGTTTTGACTGATATTAATTAACTTTGGGTCGAGGCCTATCGTCATAATACTGCTATTCCGGATTTGTTCCATCATCCAGGTCAATTCCAGATAAAGATCAAATCTGTGAGCGATTTCCTTTACTCTTCCTTCAAAAGGAGAATCCTTTAGCTGTTGTTTCACGTAGATTTCAAATCTGGCATCTGTCCAAAGGACAGCTTTATCCATAGTTACTGTTATATTGGCATCTTCACCCTTAAAATCAGAAAGGAATTTTACCTCATTCCAAAATTCAGGTAGATATTCATTCTGGTGCTGATCGGTTGCCGGGATAAGATATGCATCTATTTTGTGCTTTTTCATCAATGCACGGAGTTTTTTTATCTTTTCGTCTCTCATAAAAGCTCCTCCAAAAATATGTTACTATATTTTAAAAAAAAGGGTTATATTTATTTGGGCGTAATTGTGCGGGGTGATAAGGAGTTCTGCTATGATCTCAAAGATAACAAGTATAAGAAGTGGAATTTTGTTGTCGCTACTGGCGACGTTCTTTTTTAGTTTGACTAATTTATTGACCAAATTGATATCCAGTCAGGTACCTTTTACACAGATAGCTTGCTCCAGAAGTTTGATAGGATTGATTATCGTCGTGGGGTACATGTTGTGGGCAGGTCGAACTTTTAAGGTTAAAAAGAAAAAGATACTTTTTTTAAGAGGATTACTCGGCGGTGCTGCTCTGTTATGTTCGTTTTACGCCATATCAAAGATAAAACTGGGTGAGGTTAGTGTTCTTTATCAACTGTCACCTGTGTTTATCTCTGTTTTTGCACATCTTATGCTAGGAGAAAAACTTCCCAGATTTTTCTATTTATTACTTATATTATCTCTAGCCGGTTGCATATTGGTAATAAAACCCACCATGTCCAACCTGGGTAATATACCGGCGTTTGTGGCTGTACTTTCTGCCGTGCTTGTTGCCCTGGCATATGTGTGCATACGGGCGTTGAGTAAGGAACACAAAACACATATAATAGTCTTATATTTCTCTTTTACGGCGGCAATTATACCGTTACCATGGGTGTCTTATTTTATTATCCCAAACAGTTATCAACTCCTGATCCTTTTGGCCATCGGGGTTGTTGCGACTATAGCACAATTTTTTGTGACCAAGGCCTATGG
Organism: Pseudomonadota bacterium; assembly: GCA_026390535.1. GTDB lineage: Bacteria > Bdellovibrionota > JAFGOL01 > JAFGOL01 > JAFGOL01 > JAPLFT01. The sequence goes on along the minus strand of JAPLFT010000370.1, from coordinate 2,772 downwards.
GGCTGAAAAAGCGGGTATAGTCTCCATGATAAGTTACACCAGTGTGTTCTTTAATGTTTTATGGGGCATATTAATATGGAAGGAATATCTCGATGTATATTCCGTTATAGGCGGAGTAATGATCCTGTCCTCTTGTGTCATCCTATCCTTGAGTGTTCATTATAATAAAAAAACTATCGTACCGGTTGTTCCTGGAGACTAGGTCTGTAGTGTAGTAATAGATTTAAATAACTATAAAAATTAACAAGCCGTTTGAGATAGGAGCGAGGACGTATGAAGCAGCTGGAGTGCTAATGTTTGCTGTCTTTAGAGACTTCTCGGCAGAAGAGGCTATAAAGACTTGCAAACATAGCACGACAGCAATGAGTAGTCCGAGCGGATCGGAAGGTTTGTTAAATTTTATAGTTACTTAAATCTATTATATTACTACTGAGCGAGTTTTTCTGCCTGATCTATCAACGACGATATATATTTGAACCCGCTTTCCCAGGTCTCTTTTTTGCTTAAGTCTATATTCATTTTCATAAAGAGATCCTGAGGGTTCAAAGAAGATCCTGCGGCAAGGAATTCCATGTATTTTGCAGGAAAATCTTTTGGATTTTCAAGATACTTTTCATATAGAGATATCGTGGCAAGATCGCCAAATGCATAGGCATAGACGTAGAATGGTCTCATAAAATGAGGGATCCTTGCCCATTCATATTTGAAATCAGGCATCATCTTAACCGCGTCACCAAAGAGTGCACCGTATTCTTTTACGAACATATCGCTGAATTGTTCCGGAGTTAGAGGACCGGACTCCGATGCCTTAAATACCGTCTGTTCAAAATTACTAAAAGCCGTCTGCCTGAATATAGTCGCCATTACGCCATCCAGCTTACTTATGAGTATTGCCAATGTCTGTTCTTTGTTTTTTTCATTCTCTTTTAAAAGTCTTGAGGTTAGAAGCATCTCATTAAATACAGATGCGGTTTCCGCCGTGGCCATCGGGATGTCACTGTTTAATAGGGATTGCTTTTCCAGAAATAATAACCCGTGTATCCAGTGCCCGCCCTCATGGGCGATAGTAGAAACATCGTCCAGTGTTTCCTGGTAACTTAATAATATAACCGGAGCATATGTAGGTCCAAAATAATCGCAGTAAGCCCCCCCCCTTTTTCCGGGTTTAACAACGGCATCTACGAGTCCGCATCTGTACATGTTCTCAAAAGCCGCACCAAAAGGTTTATAAAAATTATCGTATGTTTCCTGAAGCAGAGCCAAAGCCTGCGGATATGTATATTTTTTGTTTTCTTTTACCACATATGGAGCTCTTACATCGGCGTTATTAAAATCCTTTATCTTTAATAACTTTGCCTTAAGTTTCCAATATCTTTGTGCCAGCGGATAGTTTTCTTTAATGACCTGATGCATCGTTTCAACGACTTTATCGTCCAACTGACTGCTTATATTCCTCACGGAGATCATAGGGGAATAACCACGGCGATTCTTTTCTATGAGCATCATATCCTGGATTATGGAGTTATATATCTGCGCGTATATGTAAGAATCTTCATTAAATTTCTTAAAAAATAATTCTGCCGACCTTTGTCTTACATCTCTGTTCTCGTTCTCAACAAATTTTGTAAGTTCTGTAAGGGTATATTTTCTTTCTTCCTTGTCATTGGGTCCCTTGAACATAAACGAATATTTTGATTCATATGTACTTCTAAAGTTTGACCATGCGTTTATACCGTTTACATCCTTATCTATAAGCAGCAGTTCCTGATCCTCGGGAAGTAAATATTTCTTTTTGACGGAAATCCTATTCAACCAGTTTTTATATTCAGAGAGTTTAGTATCCGAGAATATTTTTTTCTTATAAGCATCACTTGTTCTTGCAAGTCCGTTTTCAAAAAAAGACATATTTTTGGAGATTTCCGACGTCATTATTTCTACTTTACCTAGCAGTGCCCTCAGTTCATTATTGTTCATATCGGTATTGTGAACATTGCTTACATATTGCTGTGGTAGGAATGCCGTCCGCCATATTATCTCATATTCTTTTATAACTTTAAGAAGTTCGGATGCCGAGAATTTCTGCTTATTTATTTTATCCTCATATTTCTTTTTAAAATCAGCAGAATCTTTAATGGATTTTTGAAGATCCTGCATTATTTTTGGGTCGCTATAGCTTGAATAGATATATCCAAGATGCCAAACGGGCAAGGTGTCTGTGACCTCGATTTGATTGATCCCGTGTCCTGCCGTATTAGGATAATCGGCGAAACATTTAAAATCTTTTTTATAGCTTTCCATATTTGCTCCTATTGAAAAAGTAGAAATTGCCGTAGCAAGTATTACCAGTCGTCTTAACTTCAAAATTTTTCTTAATTTCAAGACTACCTCCGGTTTATATTACCGTTATTTCCGCTTTATCCACATTTTTATTTTTGTTCTTTATTATTCTTATTCTCAGATTATTCCAGGTTATTATTGCATCTTTTTTAGGCAACACACCGTTTAAAAGATCCAGTAAAAAACCGTTAAAGGTCTGAAAATCCTCATCTTCAGGGATGGATAGATCGTATTTTATATTGAGATCGTGGATAGAATCATCTCCGTCAACAATAAAAACATTACTGGTTATATTTTCTTCCGGTTCTTCAGTAAGATCGTGCTCATCTTCTATCTCTCCCACAAGTTCCTCAAGAATATCTTCCATTGTTATTATCCCGCTGAACTGGTCGTATTCATCCTTTACCAGGAACATCTGGCTCTTTTTTATCTTCA
>JAPLFT010000010.1 GCA_026390535.1 Pseudomonadota bacterium | reverse complement strand
TTGTGAGGATGAAGGAAGAGGATTGGGACGCTGTCTTAAATGTAAACCTTAAAGGTTCTTTTAACTGTACAAAGGCCATAACGCCTATAATGATGAAGGCGCGCTGGGGTAGGATAATAAATATATCCTCGATCGTCGGTGTTGTGGGTAACAAGGGTCAGACAAATTATTCAGCCTCTAAAGCGGGAATGATAGGCTTCACAAAATCATGTGCTCAGGAACTTGCTTCACGTAATATTACTGTTAATGCGATTGCTCCTGGTTTTATTGTTTCCGACATGACCAATGCTCTTAGTGACGAAGTAAAAAAAGATTTCTTTGCCAAGATCCCGTTGGGGCGTTTTGGTACTGCTGAAGAGATAGCTAATGTGGTATGCTTTTTAAGTTCAGACAAGGCCGCTTATATAACCGGCCAGGTTGTGGGAATTAACGGCGGGATGTGTTCGTAAAATTAATATGGATGTAAAAACGGCAAAAATGCTGTATTTTATATATAAAACTCTAGTAAGGGAGGAAATTTAAAATGGCAACACTTGAAGACAGACTCAAAGGCATCATCGTTGATCAATTAGGAGTTGAATCCGAAAAGGTTACAGCCAATGCATCTTTTATTAATGATCTTGGTGCTGATTCTTTGGACATCGTTGAACTGGTTATGGCGATGGAAGAAGAATTTGACATAGAGATTCCGGATGAAGACGCAGAGAAGATAAAGACTGTTGGCGATGCCGTTAATTATCTGAACACTCACAAGAAGTAATTCTTTGGGTCTATAGAGTTTAGTCCTTGAGCCCGACGCAATTGTGTCGGGCTCAAAGGTTGTTAGGAGGTATGATGAATTCAAAACGAGTTGTAATAACCGGCATGGGTGTTGTTACCCCTTACGGTATAAATCTTGATAATTTTTGGAATTCAATTGTAGAAGGAAAATCTGCAATTTCAAATATAACAAAATTTGATACTACGGAATACTCAGTAAATATAGGTGGTGAAGTAAAGAATCTTAATCTTGATGATTTTATCGAGCCAAAAGAACAAAAGAAGATGGATCCATTTATTCATTTTGGAGTAATTGCCGCTGATCTTGCTATAAAAGATTCCGGCCTTGTATTTGACGATAACATGAAAAAGAGGACGGGAGTTTTTGCATCAAGCGGAATAGGCGGACTGACAACCATTCAGGAAAATTATAAGAAAATAATGGAAAAAGGCCCAAGAAGAATATCTCCGATGTTCATTCCTATGACGCTGTCCAATCTTCTTCCAGGTCATATTTCAATAAGACACGGCCTCACAGGCCCTAATATCAGTATCGTCTCTGCATGTTCAAGCGGAGCTCACTGTATAGGTCACGCGTACCTTACAATATTGGAAGACAGGGCTGACTTTATGGTTGCGGGTGCCGCTGAAGCCGCCATATGCGAACTTGGTTTAGGCGGATTTGCGGCGATGAGAGCCCTTTCAACAAGGAACGATGCACCTCAAAAAGCCAGTCGTCCATGGGATAAGGACAGAGATGGATTTGTAATGAGCGAGGGTGGAGCTTTTGTTGTGCTTGAGGAATATGAATACGCAAAGAAAAGAGGAGCAAAGATATACGCCGAGATAGTCGGCTACGGTATTACCGCGGATGCATATCATATAGTTCAGCCTTGTGAGTCAGGCATTGGCGCAAGAACCTGTATGGAACTTGCTATAAAGGATGCAAAGATAACGCCGGAAAAGGTCGGTTATATAAACGCCCATGGAACGTCCACACCTATTGGCGACATTGCAGAAGCTAACGCTATAAAAGGTGTTTATGGTAATCACATTAAGGGATTGAATGTTTCTTCTACAAAATCCATGACCGGACACTTTCTTGGTGCTGCCGGAAGTTTGGAAATTGTTATAACGGCACTGGCTGTAAAACATGGTGTGA
>JAPLFT010000067.1 GCA_026390535.1 Pseudomonadota bacterium | reverse complement strand
GAGGATTAAAAATGGGCAAAAAACAGATGCTAGGATTTACCGGTTCCATTCTACTTGCTGCAGGAGTATTTGCTCCGCTTTTAAACCTGCCGGCATTCAAAAGTATAAATTATCTTAGCAGAGAGGTTGAAACGACCATAATCCTTATACTTGCCGCAACCTCTTTTGTTTTAACACTAACCAGAAAATATAAGTGGCTATGGTTCACAGGAGTGGGATCTTTATTAACGTTAACCTTTAGTTTTATTTACTTCCGGATCTGGCTTCATGAAATTAAATTAAACATGGAAACCCTGACAGGGGGAAGTTCACTAGCCAACACAGCAATTCCGGTAGCACAGTTTCAATGGGGCGGTATACTTTTAATTCTAGGAGCAGTATTGATCATAGTTACGGCAGCGATTAAAGATAAGATGATTATTCACGATTAAGAGGTATAGTAACCAAACGGGAGAAAACAAGTTTGTTCGGATATAAAAAACATTGCAATGTAGCTTTTATTGGGAATTATCTGCCGAGGATATGCGGGATAGCTACGTTTACGAGCGACCTTTTGGCTGCTGTAGAAAAACAATTTTCGAGCAGATCAAATCTGTTTGCCATAGCTATGAATGATGAAGGCAGGTCTTACGACTATCCTTCCAAGGTACTGTTCTCTATAAACCAGTCAAAACTAAAAGATTATCTGGAAGCTGCTAATATTATCAATACCAGTAATGCACAGGTTGCGTGCCTTCAGCATGAATTCGGGATATTTGGAGGAGAGGACGGAGAATATATACTCTCGCTGCTTTCTAAGCTAACGATACCGCTTGTAACTACTTTTCATACAGTACTCATGACACCGCGCCCGAACCAGAAAAGGATCATGACGGAAATATCAAAATACTCTGCAAAGTTAATTGTTATGAGCGACAAATCGAAAAAGATGCTCAAAAACATATACAATGTCCCCGAAGATAAAATAGAGATGATATTCCATGGAACTCCAAACTTTTCATCAATAGACTCTTCACCTTTCAAAAAACGGTTCAAATTAGAAGGCAAAAAAATGATACTGACTTTTGGTCTCTTGTCGCCGAATAAAGGTATAGAGACAGTGATCAGAGCCCTTCCTCCTCTAATAAAGGATTTCCCGGATATTACTTATGTTGTCCTTGGAAAGACCCATCCTCACGTATATAAAGAACACGGAGACAGATACAGAGAAAGTCTGGTAAGATTGGTAGAGAAATTGAAATTACAATCTCACGTGATATTTGACGAGAGATTTGTCTCAATAGAAGAACTATATGCATGGCTCCAGGCCTCGGATATCTATGTGACTCCGTATATGAACAAAGCACAGGCAGTTAGCGGAACACTTTCGTACGCCATAGGTGCCGGCAACGCGATACTCTCCACTCCCTACTGGCATGCAGAGGAAGTGCTGGCGGATGGGAGAGGATATCTTTTTGACTTTAACGATTCTGAAAAACTTTCTTCTATACTGCGTGAACTTTTGCAGGATGAAAAAAAACTTAAAGCGCTACAGAAAAAGACTTACAATTATGGTCGGCAGATGAGATGGGATGTTGTCTCTGCCAAGTATGCTGATCTGTTTTTAAAAGTTTCTTCTTATAAGAGAGGAGATCTGCTTAAGTATGCGAAGTCTTCCGTCGTAATGAGAATACCGCCTTTTGATCTAAAACATCTCAAAAGGCTTACGGATGATACAGGGATAATACAACATGCAAAATATATAATACCGGAAAGGAGCACAGGTTACTGCCTTGACGATAATGCCAGGGCCCTGATGGTTGCAGCGTGGGCGGTGTTCTTATTTAAGGATGAACAGGCAAAAGAACTCCTGACGACATATTGCAGTTTTGTAAGATATATGCAGAGAGAAAGCGGTGGGTTCGCGAATTTTTTCAGTTACACACGCGATCATCTGGAAGAAGAAGGCTCCGATGATTCGAACGGCAGGGCAATATGGGCGCTCGGTTTTTTGGCATGGAAGACTTCAAATAAGACTTTGAGATCTTTTTCTTCGGACATGATCACCAAATCTTTAAAAATAATTCCAAAGCTAAATCTGCGGGGTAAGGCTTTTTCTGCCATGGGACTTGTCTGCTATATTCGGGCTTTCGGCTCGGACGATTATACGCTTGATCTGCTCAAGAACGTGACAAAAGACATACTGGAGGCATATTACAGAAATTCCGACGGGGACTGGAAATGGTTCGAAGGAATATTATGTTATGACAATGCCGTGATGCCGATGGCGTTATTCAACTCCTTCAGTATTCTAAATGATGAGAAAATACTTGAAGTAGCTAAAGAATCTTTGTCGTTCCTGGAGAAGAATATTTTTAAGGGAGGTATGCTTTCTATAATAGGCAACAATGGCTGGTACACAAAAGGTGAAAAAAAAGCACAGTTTGACCAGCAGCCGATAGATGCTGCTGCAGTCGTGCTTGCCATGCAGTCGGCTTACAGAATAACAAAAGATAAAGAATATCTGGTAAAAATGAGAAACGCGTTTGACTGGTTCCTGGGCGAGAACGATCTTAGCATACCTATGTACGATATAGAATCAAAGGGCTGCTCCGACGGTCTTATGAAGGAAGGCATAAGTATGAATCAGGGTGCAGAAAGTACTATATCTTTTCTGCTCGCGCAGCTGGCAATAAACGAAGAATATGAAATAGAAAATCTCGAATAGTTTATTTTCTGTTCAACAGTTTATTAAGAAGCTCGTTAAGACTTATTACTGCGATGCTTGATACGGAATCCGCGGACGCGTATGGAATTATCAGCTTTTCATTCAAAAGTATAGATCCGCAGCTATAAACAACGTTGGGGACATATCCTTCTCTTTCTCTCTCTGTCGGGCTGATAAGAGGGTCCTTTAACCTTGCGATTACCTTTGACGGATCATCCCTGTTGAGCAGTGCTACCCCGATACAATACTTTCGCATCGGTCCTACGCCGTGAGTCAAGAGTATCCATCCTTCTTTTGTATCTATAGGCGATCCGCAATTGCCTATCTTTATATATTCCCAGGGATTCATGGGAATTAGGATTTTTTTTGCATCATTCCATGAACGAATGTCGTCTGAATACATAAGATAAAGATTTTCGCTGTCAAATCTACCGAGCATAGCGTATTTTCCGCCGATCTTTTTTGGGAACAATGCCATGCCCTTGTCGACAGCGTAAGTGCCGCTAAGTGTCATCATCCTGAAATAGTGAAAGTCCTTTGTCTCAAGTAACTTGGGTTTGATGGTGTATCAGTTATAGGCCGTATATGTTGCATAATAGATATAGCTTCCGTCATCATTAGCAAAGCGCACGAATCTGGCATCCTCGATACCGTGACCTTCTTCATCAGCAACGGGGAATATAACCCTCTCCGATATAAGGTGGTCTTCAGGAAAATCCAATTCATAATCCAAATATGAAAGAATATTCGCTTTGGGAGTTGAGACATAACGGCTGACAGGCTCGATATATACATAATTATTCTTTTCTATGATGGCACTTCTGAATACTATTGATGAAATATGTCCTTCTCCTGTAGCCCGGAAACTGAAGATCACCCGTGTTTGCCCGTTTTTCATGTCATTCTGTTTGGGATATATAACGAAAAGACTTGTGGATTCATTCGAGTACTCCATGGTAAAAAGAGAACCTATGAAAAGCTTTCTTTCTTTGGTTACTGACGGATCTATGCCAGTCACGTATTTTTCCACTCGGGCATAGTTCTGCATAAAAATATCCTCTACGGATTTATGCCTGCCGGAGAACTCCCTCATTGTTTTTTTGATTTCTTCAGTCATCGATTTCTCGTCAAGGCCAAGAGCTCTTTTGATTATATTTATCAGTTGGATACGGTCGTTGATCTCCAGGAACCTCGCAATCACCCTTCTCTTGTCAGGAGAAATTTTATCCATTCTCTTATAAAGGATCCGTTTGAATATTCCGGGGATCCCTTTCATATTGTTATGCTGTGGGGAATCAAGATTTACATTTTCTACCAGGACGGAGCGTTCTTCGTGGTATGAAGAAAGTTTTTTTTTCTTATTAAAAAAAGAGAATATCCGCATATGATTTTTTTTGCCTTCGTCATACATACTAGTCTACTTTTGTAGATATTCAAAGACTACTGTTATAAACCATCCTTATAAGACTATCATTTGCAAGCGGCCAACCATCACCACAGGACTATGAAATCCGATGGTGTTTTCAGAATACATGATCTATACTTTATGTACTTACAGCAATGGAGGGCGATATGAAGAAAAAAATCATTTTTTCGTTCTTTTCGATTGTGGCGGGTATGTTGTTGGTCAATTGCGGTGGTTCCGGTAGTAACAACAGTGACGCCATCTTCCTTAATGCTACAAAAAACACACTGCCTGTGTTAAGCGCTAATACAGCGGTTAGCTCCAATTCGATAACTTGGGGAGTAATGAGCGATGAGATCAAGGCCGTTTTTATGGATCCAGCAGAAGATACAACACTAGGCGTAAATAACATTTATCACCTGCTTAATGATCTTGATTCTGCCACATCAACCGTAAGGAAGACAACTTGTTCCAAGACTATCATTGCCGGGATCAACACAGTTCCGTTCTTTAACACGGATGTAAATTCTTCCGGCTTCTTTGCTACAAACTTTGATATGACATATACGTGTTACGATACGCTGGGATGGCAGAGCACAGACACAAAAAACACAAACACTTCCTATACTGTCGGTAAGGTTGTGGGCAACAAGCAACACACAATGTACTCACTAAGTGCAGAATGCAGCAACAGCACGACCTGTAAAGGCTCAAGTATTTATCAGGGTATTTATGACGAAACAACAAAGGACCTTCAGATAAGACTTGTTGCATACATGGATCCTTTTTCCATGAGGTCTGAATTCTACGGCAATGCAGGGACCCACACATTTACATTAAGACTTACAAAAGCAAATCCGCCGTTGGGGGATAGTGGATATTGGATCGAGATGAGGGGCTATGGAGTATCTCAGGGCACAGGATACTTTCTGATCAAAGCCTCGGATCACGTAGGCTTACTAAATCAGTACTATTGCTATGACGCTGCTACCAAGAGCGCAAGTAACGTAACTGATACTATTACAACTTCAAATTGCAAGGATTATAAGACGATCGTTGATGCGTTAACCCCGATCGATCACGCTTCGGAAGTTGCGTTAGAGCCATTTGCTGCTACTTTGAGTACTTATTAACCCTAGTTTTTACAACAACCGGAGCAGGGTAGTTTGCTTGTTTTGCCTAGTAGTTGTCCTAATTTGACTCATTTACTCTCTATAGTTAATCCGTTAAAAAGCCCTGGCACAACGGAAACGTAACGGACCAAAGCTTTTACTGGCTGTAGGCTGAGTTCCATTGTTGAAATTTACCAGAAGGACATTTGAAGGACCGTTTTCAGTAGAACTCCAATAGAAGGTGTTGGGGTCCGTGGTAAAACCACCAACTACTTTTATATTTGCATACATCTGGCCAACTTCGCTTAATGCCGGCAGGAACCAGTCGTTGTAAGTAAATGCCCCGTTTGTAACACTTAGGTCATTACAAACTTGTGCCGCCATACCCGTTTCTGGAATACTATTCAGATATGTAACAATAGCAGTTGTATTGGCCTGTCCGGTGCCAATGTCGCTCGATGTTCCAATTGAATGCGAAGTATTACTCCAATAAGCAGTCGTTTGGGTGGATAAGGCACCGGCCTCTAAATATCTCCAACCGTCAGTTGCATAATTTGCGTTTATGTAGAATATCCAACCGCCGGAAGGACCAGCAGCGGCAAGAGAATATGTAGGTAAGACTGTTACAACTATCTTATAGTAAAGAATTGTCGTAGCGTCCTGCGCTGTTACTCTAATAATAAAGAAATCCTGATCCGTAATAGCTTGATTGTTGTAAGGCGTATCTGTTGCAAAAGTTGCTGTTGGATCAACACCTGTT
>JAPLFT010000038.1 GCA_026390535.1 Pseudomonadota bacterium | reverse complement strand
GTATTATCTTCAAAAAGCATTATGTAATCTATACTCTGTATTCCCTCAAGGAGTCTTAATCTATACTTTTGTTTTACTATAGGTCTTTTATCTCCTTTTATCCTCTTAACAGAGGCATCACTATTTACTCCAACTATAAGAACATCACCAAGCGCTTTTGCTTTTTCAAGATAATCAATATGACCGGCATGCAATATATCAAAACATCCATTCGTAAAAACGATAGTTTTCTTCTGTTTTTTCAGATCATTGATTAATTTCTCGATCTTATTATCGTCTATAAACTTCATTAGTCGTTCGTCACTAATCTAGTCTTGGTTATCAAATTATGAAGGCCCAATAATCCCAATGGCAGAATAAAGAAAAGCACCATTCTAAATATCATGGTAGAAAAATCAGGCTTTTTATTCTCGGAATTAACAACTCTGATATTCAGGAATATCTTGCCGGGAGTTTGCCCCATCAGTCCTTCAAAATAGATCATATAGAAGATAAAAAGGGTCGCATAAAGTCCGCACAAGAGCCAAGTTACACTGGTCACACCATATATATTCGTCTTATTAACCGTCTCTGTACCAAAAAAATACATCGAACCATAGACAAAACAGACCATTATAAGTCCGACTATGCAAAGATCCGTACAAAAAGCATAGACTCTTCTTATAATACCGGCGGATACGCCGATGCTCGTAAAAGATCTCATGCCTGTATCCTGAGAATCATAAGTTTTCTTCTCCAGAAGTGTTGATGAGAAGGTATTCGCAGAGGGTTCAAAATTGCTGGCAAAGTCCTGGGCTTTTTTTCTTGCATATTCTTCCCTGAGTCTCGCTTTTTCTTCAACAGTCACCTGGTGTGCCTTTTTTTCCGGCTCTTTCCTGTATTCTGTTATGCGACCCAGAATCCTGTCTATTTCATTATCCGTAATGAAATTATTGGTCATCTTTCTCCACTCCTCCGGTCATTACCGGATCATCTGGGGTCATTATAAAGCAAAAGGCCCTTGCCATTCAAGGGAATTAATATGGCCTATTTTACTATAAAAAGTCTGATCTCTGTGGGTTTTGAGTATATTTTAGATCCTGTTTTCTCCATATACGAGTACACTCTCCAATAATAGATACCCCTTTTCAGTTGAACATTAAACTTTGCATTTTGCATTTCTGTTTCTTTTACGTCGACAAAACCCTTATCCTTGGATATCTCTATCTTATAGCCGTCTGCACCTTTTGCAGAAGACCATTCCATAGATACCTGACCGCCAATAAATACTTTTCTGTTATAAGGATATTTAATTTTAGGTGCTGTTGGAGGTTCTATTATATTGTTGATGAAGAATTCAATTGCCTTGCCTTTTGCGCATAATCTCCTTTGCGCCCCTGTTCCGCAGTAAGCCTCAACCTGAACTCTATTACCGCCAAGAGCAACCGGGATAATCTTTTCCGCCTTATCTGCGCTTATTTTAATAGGTTGATCCTCGTTTACTACAATTGTATATTCCGAGGCATTTTCCACCGGTTTCCATAAAATTTTTGTGTTTTTTTCAGTCGAAACATCTCTTGAAGACCCGGGAGACGGATCCAATATCACAATCTCAGGGATATCGTAAATATTGAATGGAATAACATCTGTAATTATTTTTGCATCATTATTAAAGACGGCAGAAACCCTGAGATAATATTTCCCTTCTTTCATACTCTCTATAAAAACAAAAGGCTGGGTGGTAGTGTTCACATACTCGGAATTTACAAAGGACGGATTTGCAGAAATAACTACGCTGTAGCTTTTAACCATTGGAAGAGGATTCCAGCTTATAATAAAAAATTTATCGGCCGGTTTAAACACATCTTCATACCTGGGTGAATCCACAACAAGGTCATTTGAAGTGTACACATAAAATCTTCTATACGGCGATATTTTACCGTTTTTCGTCTCAACTCTCCAATAATAAGACCCCGGACCAAGGGTCTGGAGAGGATCATCAAGTTTTGTATTGTTTGATTCTACGTCAATTCTTTGGATTGTTTTTGAAAAATCCTTGGTAATAACTACTGTATATTTATTAACGCCGCTTATTTTATTCCAGGAAAAATCTATTGATTTATCACTTATAACCTCGTCGGTCTTGGGTAGTACAAGATTTATATCGCCATGATAAACGATTTCAAAAGAACAGGCCTCGCTAAGTTCTCCATTTGATTCATTCTTTACTCTCCAAAAATAATGTCCCTTTCCCAGCGGACTTGTTTTGGTTTCCGTAGAATAGGTCTTTGTTGTAAAAACATTGTCGGTAAATTCAGCATTTGTTGAAATAAAGACTGATTTATTCGTCATTAACGGTGCTACAAATTTTAATATTATGGAAGCCGTTGAACCGCCGGAATCATTAACTTCTACGATATCATTGCAGGGAAAAATATTTTTAAGCTTTGGCTGTGTTGCAATGTTTACATCCTTATTAATAAAAATATCCGTCTGGGATTCTATAAGCTCTTCATCCGGATTATTTTTACAAAAAATATTTTGGGTTATAATCCTTATTTTTTTCAAACCGGAGAGGAAAGATATATTGACATCTTTGCCGACAGGATCATTAACCTTCAAACCAAAACAGCCATAGTACGAATCGATCAAAAAGTTCCCATCCGAATATTTAGACACGCTTATTTTGGCATTACCGCCTAATCCTATAATAAGATCATCCGGCGTTTTAACCAGCAATCTGCTGTTTTCGCCCAAAGAGGCCAGGTTGGAATCTGTTTTTATCTGAGAGAGTTTTTCTACCGGCAGCCATACATTTGATCCTCTATCGCTGAAAAGGGTAATATTTTTGCTGGATAAAACCTTTATTGCCTCAAGCGTTTGTGTCGCTTTGGGTGTTACAGGGCTTGCATTAGTTTTTTCGTTAATTGCCTGATTTATAATGGGGAAAGAAAAGAACAACACTATCACGATAATGATATATATAAAGAGCCTGATTTTTTGACCGGTTGTAAACATGGCCGGATTATACTCTTTAAGTTTGCGAACGGCAACAAAAGGAAGTATATTAGTTTTATGGACGCCAAAGCCAGAATAAAAGATCTTGTTGACAGGCTAAATTACCACTCTTACAGGTACTACACGCTTGATGCCCCGGAAATATCCGATACGGAATATGATGAGTTGTTTAATGAGTTAAAAGGCCTTGAAGAGAAGCATCCTGAATACATTCTCAGTTATTCTCCTACACAAAAAATCGGTTATAAAGTTCTTGCCGCTTTTGAAAAAGTTAAACATAGCGTACCGATGCTTTCTTTGGCAAATATATTCAATTATGAGGAGCTTGAGGATTTTGATACAAGAGTAAAAAAATTCTTATCTACAGATACAGACATCGAATATGTGGCAGAACCAAAGTTTGACGGACTCGCTGTTGCTATAAGATATGAAAACGGTATTTTTGTAAAAGCTGCCACAAGGGGAGATGGGGAAATCGGAGAAGATGTAACAGACAATGTAAAGACCATAAAAAATGTTCCCCTTAAATTAATGGGGCAAAATTATCCGGATATATTTGAGATACGGGGAGAGGTTGTAATACCGATCGATGAATTCGAAAAATTAAATCTGCAGAAAATGTCCGACGGAGAAAAGACTTTTGCAAATCCAAGGAATGCTGCGGCAGGTTCTATAAGGCAATTAGACTCCAGGATAACAGCAGAAAGACCCCTTTATTTTTACGCCCATAGTTTTACCAATGAAGATCTTTTTAAAAGCCATTCTGAGGCGTTAATTCAGGCTAAAAAATGGGGTTTCACGGTTTATAAAGATATCGTTGTTACCTCAGATATTAACAGGATAAAAAATTATTTTAATAAACTTATACAAAGCAGAGATTCCCTCAATGTTGGTATAGACGGCGTGGTTATAAAGGTAAATGATTCAGGTTTACAAAGGGAACTTGGAAGCATAGCACGATCTCCTCGCTGGGCAACTGCATGGAAACCGCCTGCTCATACGACGATCACTATAGTTAAAAGCATAACCGTACAAGTCGGACGTACCGGGGTGTTAACACCGGTCGCAGAATTGGAGTCTGTGGAAGTCGGAGGAGTGGAAATAAAAAGAGCAACGCTTCATAATGCCTCCGATCTGGAAAAGAAGGATGTAAGGGTCGGTGATACCGTAGTAATAGAAAGGGCCGGAGACGTAATACCTGCAATAATCAGGGTCATAACTGACCCAAAAACCCATAGACACGGACCATATAAATTTCCTATGAACTGTCCGGGTTGTAACACCCTTGTTATAAGGGAAGGCGTTAATTTTATATGTCCAAACATAAAATGCCCGTCGAGGGTTATGGAGAGTATTAATAATTTTGTCGGACGCAACGCAATGAATATAGAGGGCATGGGATATAAATTGATACAACAACTTGTTGAGAAAAAATTTATAACCTTTTTCTCCGACATCTATAAGTTAAATGAGGCTACGTTGATGATGCTGGACAGAATGGGACAAAAAAGTGCAGGCAACGTAATGGAATCCATAAATAAATCAAAGAGTGTTTCTCTGGATAGATTCATAAACGCTCTGGGAATAGAACTGATCGGTTTAGAGAATTCCCGGGAGCTTGCAAAGAGATTCGGGACCATTGACAAATTGTTTCATATTAAAGCAAATGATCTGGAAAATATCGAGGGGTTCGGCCCTAATATAATAGCAAGCATTGTGAAATTTTTTAATGATAAAAGAAATATTGATGAGATAAATGAATTACACTCCCTTGGCGTAAAGATAAATAACGAGCAAAGTTTATCCAGTAATAAATTTTCCGGACTATCTTTTGTCATAACCGGAAGTTTTGAAAATATGACAAGAGATGAAATATCAAAACTCATAGAATCCCACGGCGGTAAAGTCTCAAGCAGTGTCAGCAAAAAAACAAGCTATCTTGTACGGGGAACAGATCCGGGCTCTAAATTGGATAAGGCAAAAGAATTCGGGATAAAAACATTAGGATTAAAAGAATTAAAAAACTTAATTCTATAAAATAATCGTTGTCAGATAGTAAGCCTTTCCAGGATCTTCTTCTTATCCATCAGCGTTAGTATTTCAAATATCCCAGGGCTCACATCCGTGCCTGTAATGAGTACCCTTGTGGCCTGAGCGATATTTTTAAGCTTTATATTATGTTTTTCCATTAATGCCGTATAAATATTCTCTATCGTTTTCAGATCACTCAGAGAGAATAATTTTTCCAGTTCCGCTCTTAATTCAGCAACCACGGGCTTTATCTCCGGAGTAATATATTTTTCGTAGGCCTTGGTATCATATTCAATCTTATCCTTCAGAAAAAACTCAATGCCCTTATATACATCACCTAAAAATTTTGAACGTTCCTGAACCATCAGCAGAAGTTTTTGAACGCCATTATCTTTCATCTTATCCTTAAATTCATCAGGGATAAAACCTTCAAAGATCAGACGATCTGCCATGTTCTTTGGATCCATGCTTTTTATATAATGAGCATTCAGCCAGTTAAGTTTTTCTATATTAAGTACCGCCGCCGAACTCCCTATAGCACCGGTGTCAAAAGCCTTGACCAACTCATTCTTGGTAAATATCTCCTGGTCCCCGTGTGACCACATCGAATATAAGTATCTGCTTGGGTGTATTATTGACATGGTCATCCCCTCTTATTACGTGAGTTATACCCATCTGGGCATCATCAACAACGACCGTAAAATTATATGTAGGGGAACTATCTGTGCGGGCAATTACAAAATCCTCTATCTCTTCATGATTTATGGTTATGTTCCCGAGTATCTTATCGTCAAACGTCGTAGAACCTGTTTCCGTAACCTTGAACCGTATAACGCCCTCTTTAGCGGGGTTATATCTGCATTTTCTGCTGTAAACAGGTTTTCTCTTTTCTGCCATTGCACGTTCTCTTTCTGCGTCTAATTCCTCTTTGGAGCAGTTACAAAAATACGCGTGCCCTGAGTCCAGTAGCTTTTTTATATAAGACTTATAGAGGTCCGTCCTCTGAGATTGATATATGGGTTTTCCATCGTAATCCATACCCAGCCATTGCATGCTTTCAAGTATTTCGTCCTCGTACTGTTTTTCTGATCTCTCTACATCCGTATCCTCTATTCTCAGATAGAATTTACCGTCGTGGTGCCTTGCATAGAGATAATTAAATATGGCAGTTCTGGCTCCACCTATATGAAGATATCCCGTTGGGGATGGTGCAAATCTGACTATAACGCCCATAGTTGTCCGGTATTATCATGTTATTGAAAAAAGATAAATATCATTATACGATTGCACAAATGGCGGAAGATAAGAAGTATTACCTGAACATTAATGATCAGAATGTCGGTCCCTTAAGTTTTGACGATATAACCAATCGACTTAAAAACGGACTTCTCTCTGTTGAGGATCATATATTTGCAAGTGACAGCGAGCTATGGACGCTAATTCAAGAGATCCCGGAGTTTGCACAATATTCTTCTAAAATTCCAGAAGAAGAAAAGAAGATATGGTTCCTGAGGAAAAACAAAGAAAATATAGGGCCAATATCAAAAAAGGAGATTCTGAACCTTCTGCTTAATGTCGAAATAGATAACAACGACTATGTCTGGAGAAAAGGTTTAGGCAATTGGATGCAGTTAAAGGATATCTATGAACTAAAGGCGACAAAGGACATAGTTAAAAAAATAGAAATTGATGGGAAAAAAACACTCGACCAGATGCCGAAACAAGTTGAAGAGATCAAAGTTGGCATGGTGAATGTTCCCAATATTAATCCAGAGCCGGAAGCTGAAATTGAAGAACCCGTGATAAAAAAAGAAAAAAAACAACTTCCTACAAGAGGACCGCTGGAATTGATAGAAAGAAAGGTCCCCGAGGAGGAAACCATGAAGGAATCGTTACCAACAACAGAAGAACCGCAGAAGGATCCGGATAAGCCGTTAAAACCACACAAAAAATTTATACCGGAATTTATCTTTGGGATAATACTGATCTTGTTCGGCGGATATCAGATCAATAACAATCTGATAATAGGAAGCACTCTCGTAGTTATTGGGATACTGTTGATCTTGATCTACGTTATAGCAAATAGGAAAAAAGGAACAAAAAATGCCAGCGATAAATAATGAGTTTTATGTTTCTATAATACCTTTAATAGCTATAAACGGCGGATTTATTTTAGGTTATATAATTTTTCTTCTTCTTGGCTTCAACAAAAAAACACACGACGATCTTAAAGGAAAAGCGGAATCACAATTAATAAAATCGTCTCTTAAAAACTATTGGTTCACAATAACCGAACCGTTT
>JAPLFT010000237.1:2018-3924 GCA_026390535.1 Pseudomonadota bacterium | reverse complement strand
AGCTTTTTTATTTTTACGGAGTCCCGCTTTTGACGAACTAATTGCTTGTATATTTTTGTTTAAGAATTTAGTCAACATTAATTTTCAATACTGACATTTGAATCATAACAAAATAACGCCATCTGTAAACATAGTAGCCAACTAAGCAATATAATCATATTTTTTAAATTGATTGAATCGGATTTTAAACCCCCTTACCCCATGTAACTCAATTTTAGGATCATTTCTATGCAAAAATTTCTAATTTTGGTCAAGTATTCGTGAAATGCATCCAGGAACAGTGGCCAACATTTTTTTGCATTAAACGCCTCAGAGTTCCAGCCAGGCCCCTTAGGGTATTTACATTTATTAGTTACCTGTCGGTTATTTGCTAAAGCAAAACCCTCAGGGATAAACTCATTTTAAGTGGGTGAAATAAATTTAAAAAATTGGGAATGCCCATTCATGTTTATCTGCACTAAACTGTACCTACATACAATTTATTTTTCGTATATGTTATAAGCCTATATTATTATTACAAATTGTGAAGATTCAGTCGTTGTTTCATTGATTTATATTCATTCAGTTGGTAATAATTATGAAAATATGTGAAATAAGACACAATTAAAACCAATACGCAACAAAACAACATCTTTATTTTACTATTTGTCTGCGGCAAGTATCCTCCCAAAAATTTATTAATCTGGTCTTTTCACATTCTATATAAGTTATCGGTTTGCCGTAAGTTATGGGAGATGTGTATAAATATACATAAAAAATCTGTATCACCAACAGGAATATCGAGACATAAAGAATTTTATCTTTTTTTATAATATATTTTTCAAAAATATAATTGAACATAAGAAAAAACAAAATGAAAGAAAAGAAAAGTGGCAAAAAATACATATGAATATATAAAACTCTTCCCATCGCCAACAGTATTAGTGCAATCATGTACCCGATATAAAGCGATGCAAAGATAAATACATAATTGTACGTTTTTGTATTTGACACTCTAATTTTAAATATAATTTTTGCGAAAATTAAACATATAGATAATAACACGGCAAGCAGTCCAAGGGTCCAGTTAACCGGATTACCCTGAAACTTTAAATATCCAAATTTATCAATTTCTGGGAAATTCGCGAAAAAAAGATAATTAATATTTTTTATTCCAATCGGCCAACCAATAGGCTGACTGTTAATCAAAAAAGGATCTACCGTAGGCAATTGGGATTGAACTGCCTTAATATGACGAAAATGATTCTTCATAGGTATATAGAATTTTAATGGATTATATATTTCTTTATCTTTAATCATTTTTATATATTCTTTTGAGGCTCCCAAATCCGATTTATTGGTAATATCGTATTCCATTACTTGAACATTAACGTCTGAAAGTAGAGGTTTCAATATTATATTGGAGCCTCAGTTTTAGTTGATACGGCTAAACTGGTCAAACAACCTAAAATAAAATAATTTATTAATGTCTTTTTTTTCTTCTTCTCGTACAAATAAATAAAATATAGTATCGTCAAAAATGAGAAAAACACCAAAGTACTGTCCAGCATGGCTCCCCTGAAATGTACTATAGATGAATTTTCAAACAGATACAGAGAACTGAATATCAAAGATAAAAAATGATTTTTGGACAATCCATAAAAAATCAGAAAAATAAGTAATCCATTCAAAAGGCCGAACAACGCAGGGAAAAACCTGACTCCTACAAAAGAAAATTCCGCAACAGTCGTGTTAAAAAATACAGCCCCTCTTTCTAATTGTCCTTTTACATCCAAATTTTTATTGGGATTAAAAATTATCTCGCCCAAAGCTATAAACATCTTGCCAAGCGGAGGGTTACCATCAAAAAATACTATTCTGTGAATATACCGTTCCGCATGAATTATATAATAATGTTCATCATAAA
>JAPLFT010000237.1:0-2003 GCA_026390535.1 Pseudomonadota bacterium | reverse complement strand
ATAAAACGCCAAAAGAGGCTTATCGTAATCTTTGAAATATGTAAAATAGGATATGAGCAAAACCACAGAACAGCAAAATAGTGTTTTTACCCTGCTATTACTGATTATTGATCGTTTAAAACCGCCAAACATAATCAGATTCTACCATCCTTTAATATTCAATACAATTATCTTCCCAAAAGCTTATTAGTTTGGTTTTCTCGCATTCCAAATAAGTTATAGATTCACCGTAGGTCACCGGAGATACATAAAAATATACATAAAAAATCTGCGCCACTAATAAAAATATAGAGAGATAAAGGATCTTATCTTTTTTTATAATACATTTCTCAAAAATATAATTGAATATGAGAAAAAACAAAATAAAGGAGAAGAAAAGCGGTAAAAGGTACATATGAATATATAAAACTCTTTGCGTCGCTATCAATACCACCGCAGCCATATATCCTATATAAAGAGAGGTGAATATAAATATATAATCGTATGTTCTAGTATTTGACACTTTAGCTTTAAATATATTTTTTGCAAAAATTAAACATATTGATAACAGCACGGCCATCAGACTAAAACTCCAGTTCACCGGATTACCCTGAAAATTCAAATACCATCGTTTATTATCTTCAACCGTATCATCAGAACCATAGCCAATATTTTTTATTCCAATCGGCCAATAGAGAGGATTACTATTAATCATATAAGGATCTTTCTTCGATAATGCTAATTGGACCGTTATAATGTGACGAAAATAGTCCCTCATGGGAATAAATATCTTTAATGGATTATAGATTTCCTTATTCTTTATCATTTTGGCATATTCCCGTGATGCTCCTGAGACGCTATTCTTTAGTTTACCGTCAGTAATATTAGAATCCAATATATTGGAGCCTAACGCTATCTGCACGTAATAAACGGTAATGCAGACAACGCACAAACCTAATAAATATGATATGGAGCATTTAAAAAGTTTTTTTGTTTTATTTATTGAATTGTCCCATTTATATTTTTTCAATTCTTTAAATAATAAAAACAACATCAGTAATATTAATACAAAACCCACCATTTTAGTAAAGACGGCCAGACCGGTTAAACAGCCGAGAACAAAATAATTCATTAGCGTCTTTTCTTTCTTTTTCTCATACAAATAAATAAAATACAGTATCGTTAAAAATGAAAAAAATACCAGAGTACTGTCCAGCATTGCTCCCCTGAAATGTACTATAGATGAGTTCTCAAACAGATATAAAGAGCTGAACATAAGAGATAAAAAATTATTTTTGGATAACCCGTAAAAGATAAGAAAAATAAGCAATCCATTCAAAAAGCCGAACAACGCAGGGAAAAACCTGACCCCTATATAAGAAAATCCGTTAATATCATCGAGGAATATATATCCTTGTTCCAGCTGTTTTTTTATATCTACATTTTCATTTGGATTAAAAAGTTTTTCACCCAAAGCAATAAACATTTTGCCAAGCGGCGGGTTTGCCTCAAAAAACACCATTCCATGAATATACCGTTCCGCATTAATTACATAATAGTGTTCGTCGAAATATGTTGAAGAGGGATCATTGTAATTATGAAAATATGTAAAATAAGATATGACTAAAACTATAGAACAGCACAATAATGTCCTTACTCTGACACTAAGCATAGTTAAATTGTATACTTACAGGCAATAATGTAAAGGAATAACTTGTACGTTGTTATCGGATCAGACGGTCATCTCGCCGCAATAATCATTATGCATAAATTTAACAAGATCATCATATTTTTTGTAATGATGGAGTCCAAACATAAGTTTCACCACGCAGGCTTCCGTAGTTATATCTTTACAA
This sequence comes from Pseudomonadota bacterium, assembly GCA_026390535.1. GTDB lineage: Bacteria > Bdellovibrionota > JAFGOL01 > JAFGOL01 > JAFGOL01 > JAPLFT01. The sequence goes on along the minus strand of JAPLFT010000237.1, from coordinate 168 downwards.
CTTATTGCTCCACTTTCTAAGGTTTTTTGACCATTTTCGTATGCATTTAAATCCACAGCACCCTGATTACACTGACTTGTGATTATAGTAGGGATACCTTTTTTTGTAAGAGTAGAAACCAGAGTAAGCCATGATTTATCAAACCTTGGAAGATTTCCTGCACCGAAT
>JAPLFT010000174.1 GCA_026390535.1 Pseudomonadota bacterium | reverse complement strand
CGTCTATCTTAATACCTTTCTTAGGATAAACCATGCTATCCAGAGTATCGAGCCTAAAAAAAGCCGCCAGAGTTAAAAACTCATCATAACTTTTTGTAAATTGGTTAGACGCGTTTATGGGGTTTCTTGTGGTAAATTCCTTATCCACTCCCACTCCAAGGAGCATATAATTTGAAAAATTGGTTTCAACGTTAAGACTGAGGGCATAGTATGAGAATCTGTAATTAGCCTGTGCACCCCCGTTCTGGAATGTTGCTATATTGAACTTATTAAAAAGCAACTCCGACCTGAAACCAAAGCCGGGTTTTCTGGAAGAATACATGTAGTACTGTGTCCTAAAAGCCGGATTCTCGCTAAGATTAAAATCCAAAGATAACCTGGAATCTTTTATAAACATATTCTTGAACGTCGTATTTAAAAGAAGAGACGCCTTGGTGTAACTGCTGTAATTAAACCCGAATCTAAGGAGGCTCGTAGATCTTTCTTTAACTTTTATGATCAGTTCATACTCGCCTCGAAATGAAGGCTCAATATCATACGTAACAGATTCAAAGAACTGGGTGCCGTATATTTTTTCTATAGCAATCTCTATGTCCTGTTGACTGGCGTCGTACGGAATAGAAAAGCCCAAACTGCTTATGATAAAATTATTGGAAACTTTATCTAACCCTTCGGTTCTTATTGATGTAATTTTATAATGAACTACTTTCTTTTTTATTTTGTTCTTTTTTTCCTCTTTGGGTAGTTTACTTAAGCCGGCCATATAAGGTTCTGCGGCTTTTTGCCCTATATCTATAAGAGTTTTAGCGTCATCAAAATCGGTTATCGTATATTTGTTGGTATTAATTGGTATAAGAACATTGGCTAATTTTCTTTCTTTTTGCCTTTCTTTTTGACTGGTTAAACCGACAACTTGTTCCATCACCTTAAAAAAAGAATCTATCTCCTCTTTTTTATATGCGGGACCTGCCGCATCAACTGCTATAATAAAGTTCGCCCCCCACTTTTTTGCTTCGCTCACAGGAAGATTATTAATAACACCCCCGTCCACTAAAAGACGACCGTCTATCTCCACAGGGGTAAATATGGTAGGTATAGACATGCTTGCCCTCATCGCTTCGGCAAGACTGCCATTTTCCAAAACTACAGGATCCCCTTTTACTAAATCGGTAGCTATACACATCACAGGTATAGGAAAGATCCTGAAATTCTTAATGCCCTCATAGTTCCATGTAAGTCGAGAAAGTAATACATAAACCTTTTGTCCCGATATAATACCTATAGGTAAAAAACTTCTATTTGGAGAAAGATTAAAAGAGCCTACATATCTTTCACTCTCATCTTTTTCATACATCGGAATATATTTTCTTGTCGGTTTATCATCAAAAAGTCCCATCCAATCCTCATCTAGAACGATCTTTTCAAGTTCTTCTCCGCTGTAACCGGTAGCATAAAGTCCACCTATGATACATCCCATGCTTGTTCCGACTACATAGTCAATCCTGATACCGGCCTTATCCAACTCCTTTAAAACACCAATATGCGCCAGGCCTTTAGCTCCGCCTCCGCTAAGAACAAGCCCTACACCGGCAGAACACACGCTGCTGATAAAAAATAGTAAAAAAACAAACCTACGCATCGTAAATATTTTATAACTCAAAGAACGATTTTTTCATAGAAGGATTATGTAAGGTATACGCTTGAATGCAGATTAGTATGACCAATCCCAGACTACACCGCTAAGCCACTCAACACCCTCATCTATCTCTACCTGTATCGGTTTAGGAGGATCCGTCACTCCTGTAAGCCTCAATTCGTATTTTCCCACGTTTAGATCCTCAACTATGAAAGTCCTGTTCCTCATAAGTTCCGAGCGTGAAACGACTTTTTCATCTTCCATGCTTACAGCCTCTATCATTAGACCGGAGGGTATCTTCCTGTCGCCAGATATATAGCCATCAAGACCTTTGGACCCTTTTTTACCCTGTGTTATATGAAGCGGACCGTCACCAATTGTGTAGTACTTTTTACTGGATGGTGGCTCCGGCTGTACAGCAATTTTTTTATTCGTATTCTTATTATTTGTATTCTCTTCCTTTTTTGGCTCCGTTATTTTTTTGTCTCCCAATTTCCACTTTATGCCGCTTAACCAGTTCGTATTCTCAGGTATCTCAACTTCTATGGATCTGACTTCTTCTTTCAGTCCCTTTAGTTTTAAACGGTATCGTCCCTGGGTAAGTTTTTCCACTATGAAGAACCCGTCACTCTCAACCTTTCCCTTTGATATGAGCCTGTTATCCGGGAGTTTTATAGCCTCCACTACCAGGTCAGGCGGGATCGTATCAAGTCCTTCTATAGTTCCGTCAATACCGGCAGTCCACAGTAACTTTGGCATCCATGTTATCTGCGTCCCAGGCCTGAAATAAATGACATCAAATTCTTTTTCCGGAGCCACCGACGCATCCAACGTAATAGGATCAACCTTTGCTATAAGTTTTTGATACGGTGTTATGCCTGAGATATTAAAATTACCGTTCTCGTCTGTAGTTGCAAGCTTGCTCCCTATCACTATGTTCGCGTTCTGGACAGGATACGGTTCGGCGTCGGTTGTCTTGGGCGATGTGATCTTACCGCTTAAAGTTCCCATGGCAAAGTCACTCCACGTTTCAGGCCCGGGGGTTTGAGAAATTATCCCGTCCCAGTTAACTCTGAAACCAAGATATTGGTCGTTGGACAACACACCAAGAGAAAGATTTTTTGTTATTCTGTACATTACGTCGGCCGTCAGGTAGCTTTTAATCAATCTATCCGGGATATTCCATGTAATTCCTATGTCCCATCCGCCGACATTAATAATATTTCTTACAAAAAAGGTAATAAGATTTATAGGTATAGGTGTCATCCATGTTCTGGAAATCTCCAATACGCTGTGATCTGTTGGCATAACATCAAACCCGACCTTAATCACATTGTATCTGCTTAGACCCTGAGGAAAGAAGGCACCGTAGTTAAAGAACGGTTTTAAATATCTGTTGAATGTGTATATGATCTCCACACTGGCATCGCGCATTCCCTTGTATTGTTCATACTCGTCAATGAACTGAAATCTTCCTATACTGAGACTGTGCCTGCCCGCCCAATATTCGCCTAGTATCCTGATGTTTCTAAGGAACGCGGGGGTATTATTGCTGAAGAAACGATGTTCAACCTCGAAATAGTTAGGATACAGGAGTGTTGTATTAACCCTGAACGCACGATCTATATTTTTTCCCGTAAACATCCCCTGACCCAAAAACACAGTGTCGGCCATAGGCCTCATGGCAAGGTCCGCCATAAAACTCGGATTCTTTGAATTGGCAAAGAACATAGGCTCTGCGCCAATAGTCACGTTGTCAAACAGGCCATACCTCAACGCTGCGTAGTTCATTCTTCCATAGACTGTTTCCGCCGTAAAAACCCTTTCCTGTAGCACCCCTGCAGGAAGGATCATACCATTATCGTCGGAAAGGACTATTTCCCTTAGTTCCTCTGAACCATCCGGAAAATACAGTTTAGCGACCAGTCTGCTACTGGAATTTACCACTATATCGTCGAACACATATCTTCCATCCGTGCCTGTTGTCACTGTATTAAGATAAAATCCGTCCCTGTATAGATCAACAACCGTGTTCTGTTGTGCCCTACCGTTGACGGATATCCTGCCCGCACCGTATGTCATTTCTCTGGAGTCAAACCTGAATCCGTTATTACCGCTTATGTTAGGCAGTAACAGATTGGATTCCTCAAAATAAGTATCTCCGACCTCCATCAGATAGAACCATCCCTGGTCCCTGAGCCTATATACCCAGTAAGGTCTTCCTGCGTTCCATCCCGGAATCTTATCATAGGTAACCGGACCGCCGGTCTGAAAAGTCCCTCTTAATATATCAATATTAGCGTCGTAGTTAAAATCCCATCCAACATCCTGTTGGGGATACTTCCTCAAGCTGGAGTGATATTTGAGCTCCGGTCTGAAGATATCATCAGGTTTTATTGCCGCTGAGTTCTGTATAGCATCTTTTTCCCTTGTTGCCGCAGCAGACAGTTCTATTTCCCTTTCTCTCATCTTCTTTCTTTCAGACAATAATTTAAACTCAGGTATTACAGAAAGATAATACGCATGATAATCCCACGTAGCTGTAAGCGGCAACCATTTTTGCCAGATGTCGTATCTTAACCAGCACGAACCGTCCTGAACTACAAACGCGCCTTCAGGTATTTTTTCACCGCCTGGACCCTGTTCAGCGTCACCATACTCAGATTGTTTTCCGTTTATCCAAAATATGTTCCTGCTCGGCTGCATGGTTCCCTGACAATGTTTTCCGACCGGGTCACAACTCACAGAAGTAAAATCCAGATACTGCTCCATTAAATCCTTTATGTTCAGGTAAGGACGCTCAGAACGGTCAGTCATTACTTTGTAAAAAGAACTTCCCCTGTCGCTGGTGACCGTTATCATAATAAAAGCCTCGTTAAGCTTCATCTGATTACGATCAACGGTATGCGGATCATCCACCTGTGAATATACGGGGGCACTTAACAGCAACAAACTAAAAATTACTGTAAGTGGAGTTCTTAAGATCATTTTCCGGTTTTAATCGAACATGTAGTAGTGAAAGATTTCTTTTTCTCGTCCAAAGGTACCCAGGTTATCTTTATAGGCGCCTTTGTATCCTTGGGAGCCCAGTTAAGTACCGTATCTCTTATACTTTCTCTTACAATAAATATTTTGTCTTCCGTAAGTTTTTTATCTCCGTCCAATATCCTCAGCCAGCCGTCAAATCTCCATTTACCGGCATTCGTAATCGTGATCTTGGTCTTATTATTTTTGAGTATATTACAAGCGGTCTTAAGCTCAGCTAGACCTTTTCCTATACTGCCATAAACTACGACGGCAGTCTCACTTTTAAAGTTCAGTTTCATGGATACGCCTTCTTTTTCGGCTTTTGTTTGTATGGTCTCTGCCACGTCGAGCATAGAGAAAAGGACATGTGCCCTGTACTCACCCTCTTTAAATGCGTCGGCTCTAGGACGTACAGAAACACGCACGGTCCTTTGCTCACCCGGTTTTAATGAAACTACCTTGGGACTGATTATCATATAAGACGAGAGATCATCCTTAGTCGTGGTAGCAGAATCGAGTGGTTTTGCCGCGGGCATGAACCCCCAGGATCTGGAGGCGACCGCTGTAATCGGGCCGATCGACCACCACCTGGCGGTCAAAACGACCGGGCCGCATCAGGGCCGAGTCGAGCACGTCCGGGCGGTTGGTGGCCGCGACGATGATGATGCCGTTGTTGCCCTCAAAGCCATCCATCTCCGTGAGCAGCTGGTTGAGGGTCTGCTCCCGTTCATCGTTGCCACCGCCCAGGCCGGCGCCCCGCTGGCGGCCGACGGCGTCGATTTCGTCGATGAAGACGATGCAAGGGGCATTTTTCTTGGCCTGCTCGAACAGATCGCG
>JAPLFT010000246.1 GCA_026390535.1 Pseudomonadota bacterium | reverse complement strand
AAAAATCAGTTGCTGTCTTCAAATTAAATATCAGCGGTGAAGGCAGTAAAATCGTCTATATTTTAAATAGAAGCATGCAAACTCCCGGTAAGTATTTCTATATGATACTTGCCCTGGCCATTATACTTTTCTTCGTATGGTTGTTGATTCCGATTAAGGATCCTACCTCTCTGAAGGGCGGTCAAAAGCCGTGGGAGGAAGCGGAAAATATGCTCCCGGCCTACGGGGGAATAAGACTTACGATTGCATTGAATGACGTTATAACGCTGCCTCCGGGCGGTGATTGGAAATCAGACGTAAAATATGAATTAACACAGGAAGCGGATGCTTATGAACCCAGAATATACATCGTTGATCTATGGAATGATGTTTCTGAAGCTCCATCTTCCGACAGGGTCGTTCAGGCCAGTATAACTTTACAAAGGTTCAAGGATAATTTTACAGGCAATATAGATGAACAGAAAATTAAGAATTTTATCTGGCATGAAACGAAGTTTTTAAAAGAGAATAAAATAGACAAAAAATTTATCTATTCAAAATCTCTGATTGGCATATGGCAGTGGGTAATATGGCAGGACGAAACTAAATTTGATCTCTACGCTACCTGCATAACAAAGAGAGGAAGAATACTTATACAGGCTTCAGCATTTGATGTGTATGTGCTTAAGAGATTTTTCCAGTACGTCGCCAATACATATCAGGAGGGCCTGCCTCCTCAAACCGATATGGCTCCTTCTGGTAGTGATAGAACAGAAGAACAATAAGACACTTATTGTTTCTCAATAGCACCTTTCAAGCAGGCCTGATTATTGAATAATCAAATTCAACCATTGACAAAGGTTATCATTTATGATAACCTAAGGTAGGTTTCAGAGTGGGTGAATGGATTATTGATGAAAGGCCGGAAATAGTTTATCAGATAAACAAGGCTCCGAGGAAAATTCAAAAGAAGTATGACCTCTGGAAGTTTTCAGTGAAAATGTCCGGCCCCTTTTTACTAGCATCTGGTTGGAGAACAGAAAAATTATCAGGACCATTAAGAAAGTTTTACTCTGCCAGATTGGACAAAAAATGGAGAGTAATATTTGAAGTAGAGGGTAAGATGAAAATAATTGCAATATTGACCGTTACTCCACATCTGTATAGCAGGATTAAGGAATAAATTTTATGAAAGCCAACACTCAAAAAAAACTACTAGATGAACTTTATGAAGTATTGGAAAGGCATTCACTTAAAAACTATAACCCAGAACTTGTAATTGAAATACTATCTCGTTCGTTAAATAGAAAGCCGGAAACCCGAAAAGAATATATAAAAAACATAGTAAAACCTTATGAATTATTGAAGGAGCAGAGAAAAAGGATGCTCTACACCTTGGAAAAAGTATCCACACTCACAGGAATTCCGAAGTCAAACTTATCGGCAATGGAAAATGGTAAAAGGCCCATTGGTCTAAAGATGGCAAAAGTTTTATCATCAGCTCTGGAAATTAGCTATAAGACGCTACTATAAAACTCCATATAGAATTAAATCTAATTTTTACATAAAAATATTATTGTTTATTTTTTGATGCCCCTGACAACGACCCTGTTACCGGGAAGAGTTGCATCTATTGCGGAAGCTTTTTCTCCCCTCGATTTAAGATCATCCATAACTCTTTTTGCATTTTTTAGACATTGTTCAAGTCTATTTATATTAATCTTGATTTTTATATTTTCGGCAGAAGGATATATTGTCAGGGTATCGTCCTCTATAGAAACCTCAGATATCTCAATATTTTTTACATCATCTATATTTTTTATATTGTCGATTAAACCCACTACCGTTGAATATTCCTCAGGCTTGGAATTTATGACCGGCAGGTTCATTTTAAAGCCGGGTATCAACTTATCTATGATCGTTCCTTCGTCATCTATGTAATAGATAGTGTTATTTACTTTTGTCAGGGCTTTAACTTCCTTGCTTTGGATGATTATTTTGACCGTTGAGGGCAGAGATCTTCTGATCCTAACATTTTTAACCCAGGGATGGGTTTTTATACGTTTCTTTGCATCGCTAAGTGACACATCGTATATTCCTACTCCCTTGTTAATACCGGAAAGACTAAGGATTTGAGCCTTTTGGATGTGTAAGGGGGCTATAACGTTTATATCTGTGATCTTTAAAACCTTGCTGTCTTTTATGGAATTTAAGGTAAATTGACATCCCCTGAAAGCTCCAAACACCAGAATGGCTAAGATCATCAGGGCAATGATTTTTCTTCCGGGTTTTTTCTTTTTCTTTTTAGGCTGATATAGTTTCATACAAATCAAAGATATTATATAATACACCCATGTCAAAAAGTAATGAAATTATAGTAGGACTTGATTTAGGTACAACAAAGATATGTGCCCTTGTGGGAAAGGTGAAAGATAACGGTATAGATATAGTAGGTATTGGATCCAGTCCATCCAGCGGAATAAAAAAGGGTGTTATCGTCGATATAGATGCGGCCGCGGAAGCAACAAAAGCCGCGTTGAATGAAGCGGAACTTATGTCCGGTTATAAAATAACTAATGTTTATGCTGGTATATCGGGAAGCCATGTTGATAGTTTTAACGACGCTGGAAGATGTGCTCTAAAAGGTCAGGCTGTTACCCAAAAGCATATAGATAGGGCTATAGAGGTAGCCCAGACGACAAAAATGGATACCAATCGACATGTCCTCCATGTTATACCCCGTCAATTTATTATCGATGGACAAAAAGGTATTAAGAGTCCTATAGGGATGTCCGGCCAAAGGCTCGAATCCAGGGTGCATATAGTCACGGCTAATGCAGCATCTGTTGATAATATAAGGCG
>JAPLFT010000211.1 GCA_026390535.1 Pseudomonadota bacterium | reverse complement strand
GGTTATACAGCGACGCATATCCGTTAGGTATGACTTTGGTTTCTATTCCAAGGCTAAAAGCCATTTGTGCCGCGCCTTTTATCACAGCGTTCAAGCCGCCGCAGTCACCACCACTTGTGATAAGCCCTATTCTTTTTATATTCGTAGAAGCCATGCAAAAATCCTCCGAATCTTTCAATTATAGGATGCCTTAGAATGTATTTACTAGCACTTTGCGCCATAATATCAACATTTTTTAGAGTTTTGCTTTTCTATAACTCAAAGTTATTGTACACTTTTATTGTTAATGAAGGAGGGGAAAGATGAAACCTAGTTATAAAAGGCGTATTTACCTTATAAATAAAGACTTCCAGATAAAGTTCATAGTCTATACCTTACTGCTGTCAATCGTAACAATAGCCATATTTTATGGTATGGTCTATTTCTTCTTTGAGGAATCAATAACGCTGGGAGTAAATGCAGGGTTTCCTGCAGGACATGTTTACTATAAATTCATAGAGGACAGCCGAGCAGATATGAATACATACTTCATAATAGCATCCATCGTTGTATTTATCGTGATATTTGTATCAGGTTTGTTCTTCTCTCACAGGATCGCCGGTCCTATATACAGGATGAATATGTATCTACGGTCCATAGCAACGGAAAACCTTGCTACAACAATCAACTTCCGTAAGATGGACTTTTTCCAGGAACTGGCTATCTCCTACAACAAGAGAATACTGTTCTTGAGGAAACTGGCTACGGAAAAACCGGAAAAACTAATAGAGTTATTGAAGTTCAAGAAAGGGGAAAAGGTAGAATAATGTTCCGGTATTATCAGCATGCTTGAGAACAGCAGTAATAATAACGGCAGAAATATCAATTTAGAGAATCTTCCGTCACCTATAAATAAAACGGTTCTATATCTGGAGAGACAACTGGGGAAAAACAGCCCCGGTATAATCATTGTTCTTGGATCCGGATTGGGCGATGTAATGGCGGATACAAAGATTCTTCGTGAAATACCATATTCAGACATACCTGGAGTCCCTGTTTCCACAGTAAGCGGACACAAGGGTGTTCTGGTAATCGCAGAATATAAAAACAAGACAATTGGGATATTAAGAGGACGATTGCATACATACGAAGGTTACACCCCCGATGATGTAGTAAGGATAATCAGATCGCTGGCACTATTGGGTGCTCACACCGCCGTTGTTACAAATGCCGCAGGAAGCACCAGTAAAAAGAATGGTCCCGGAGATATTGTAATATTAAAGGACCATATAAATATGAACTATCAGACCCCTCTTATATCTTTAGAGGCTAAAGCACTGGGTGAGACTTTTCTGGATATGTCCGAACCCTATAACAATAAATTACGAAAAAAGATTATATCTACCGCAAAGATCAACAATATAAAACTGCGTGAGGGTGTATACGCGTGGACCAAGGGACCTCAATACGAGACTGCCGCAGAGATAAAGATGCTTAATAAACTTGGTGCAGATGTGGTCGGGATGAGCACAGTT
>JAPLFT010000283.1 GCA_026390535.1 Pseudomonadota bacterium | reverse complement strand
GATGCTACAATGCCGGGGTGAGGGAATATATCTCTTCAGGATTTGATATTTTTAAGAAGGAATGGGAACGATATTGCGTACACATAAATAAAAAGGTTGATTTAAATGAGGGTATTGATGATAATACGCGCAAACAAGAAGTCCTTTTTAAAGGATTAAATGATGATGGCGGCGCTATAGTGGTCGACAGCTCAGGTAAAGACAGGGTCATATATTACGGTGAGTTATCCTGATGATGTTTGAAGAGGAAAATACAGGTACAATACTTACGGAAGATGGCAAACTGGTCATAACCCAGGCGTATTGCCATAATGGACACGACCTTATCTCCAATGATGTTAAAATTTCAGGCTTTCCTTCAATAAAACTCCTGGTTACCGGTAATGATAATAAAAAACAGGATATTCATATAAGCGCCGTTGATGGAGATCACGCAAAACAGGGCGGAAGGGGATTTAAAGAGAATCAACTCCTGACAATATCGTGTCCTGTGTGTGAGGAAGAATTGGATAATATAGCTCCATGTGATTGCATAAAGGGCAGTAAATTTGTTGCCATATATCTTAACAAGAAGAGAAGTTTTACCAGCTGTCTTGGCATATGCAACAGTTGGGGATGCTATAGATCTTTTATGAATTCAGCGTGGAGAATAATCTCACGCCTGGCCGATAAATCCGCAAGACAAAATTAATATCAAGAAATGGAATTTTAATTAAGTTTCTCTGCAAGTTTTATTGCATGTTTAACTGACGCTCGTTTTGTTATTCATTGCCGGAATGGCGTATTTGATGGGGCTGGTCGCTCCTTCTACCGAGAGATCGCCCATCCCCTCAAATACATGCCATCCCGACTTCTTCATACACAAAAACTCGCTGGTGTTTAAACAACTTGCAGAGAAACTTAACTGAAATTCCATATCTCGGGCATTAATATAGTTTCGAATACAAATTGATATTATATAAAAAAAGAGGCTCGGGAAATGCCGAGCCTCTTTTGATTTGTATATATTGCGGTAAATTATTATCTCTTTGAGAATTGATATCTTTTTCTTGCGCCGCTTTTTCCGTATTTCTTACGTTCGACTTCTCTTGAATCCCTGGTAAGCATTCCTGCTTTCTTAAGAGGATCTCTCAATTTTGGTTCGATTGTCTGAAGGGCTCTTGCTATACCTAATCTGATAGCTCCTGCCTGACCTGAAAGTCCACCGCCGAATACGTTGGCTACTATATCAAATTTCTTTTCGGTTTTTGTTATACTCATAGGCTGCATGATTATCAATCTGTGGGTTCCTCTTGGAAAATAATCTTCAATCCCTTTATCATTTACGACTATCTTTCCGCTTCCGTCTGTAAGAATAACTCTTGCTACGGAATTTTTTCTTCTGCCTGTGTAGATCTCTGCCGGTGTTTTACTTGCACTTGCTTTTACCATCATCTTACTTTATCTCCTCTTTAACAGGCTGTTGGGCCTGATGGGGATGATTTTCCCCTTTATAAACTTTAAGTTTTGTTATCAACGCATTTGATAGTTTTGATTTTGGAAGCATGCTCTTTACAGCCTTGTAGATGATATCCTCGGGTTTTTTCTTCATCAGATTACCTGCTGTAATGCTTTTTATTCCGCTTATGTATTGTGAATGATGAAAATAAACCTTATCTTCAAGTTTGTTGCCTGTAAGATTTATTTTTTCCGCGTTGATCACTACGACGAAATCTCCACAGTCGTTATTCGGAGTAAATTGAGGTTTATTCTTTCCTCTAAGGATCTCTGTGACTCTTGTAGCAAGTCTTCCAAGATTCTCTCCGTTCGCATCTATCAATACCCATTTTTGGGCTGCAGTTTTGCTGTCAAACTGCTTTGTTGTTTTTGTTAACTTCATCTGGCCGCACTCCTAACGCTATTTTTTAATCTGGTGAAATCTATATGATTAGATTCTCATTGTCAATGTCTTTTTCA
>JAPLFT010000301.1 GCA_026390535.1 Pseudomonadota bacterium | reverse complement strand
AAGAAGTTGTATGGTTTTTAATCTTCTTGGATTTGTCTGATAATTATTTTCGGGATTATTTCTGGACATGTCGTCTATTATTATCTCGCCCGGGCCTTCCTCAAGGATTATCTCCTTATCTTCCACTATATATCTATTGGGAACAACGTTAATAAGATAAAGCAAGGCCCTCTCTATTCTCCACGAAAAAAGATTATTAAATATTACTCTATATGTTTCTTCGTCTACGTTTCTACCCAGTCGTTCCTCAAAGAGGGTTTTTGCCTGCGGGTTGGTAGGATTCTGTCTTAATGCCCTAAAAGCTTCATGTATTTTCTGTTCTAATGTTGTATAAACTCCGGGATCATAATCAAAAACGGGAGGAATGTGTTCCGAAGCCTCTTTTGCAGCAACTCCGGTTGCCTCAGAATCTTCAAATTCCAGAGACTGTGAAGCTTTTATGTTCCGATCCGCAAATTCTCCAAGTTTATATGATTTATAAGGTTTAGTCAGATTAACATTTATAACTACAGATATTACGATAGAAAAAAAGACAAGAAACCCTATAAGGTTCAGAGGAGTATAATCCTGTATTCTTATCTTATCTATTAATCGTTTAAAAAAATTAATCATTTTCCTTGTAACACTCTCTATATATCAAAGCCAAAGCCACATATAACGTAGGCGTTAATAATGTATCCGTTATTACGGAAACTACCGGTATCAGTGATGCAAAAAATGATATCATGGAGAATACACATATATATAAAAATATCCACCATCCGTATCCTTTTGTGCTGGATATACTCGCTGATATGGAATCCAATGTCCCTTTTTCCTGGTGTTCAACTACTATAAAATATGCGACAATAGTTACAACAAACCAATAAACACCCGGGATGATCAATAAAACAAGTCCGGCTACAAAGATAGGAAGAACAACAATTTCAAGGATCAGAACATTAAAAAATCTCTTTTTGGTAAGAAAACCCTTAAATGATGAGATGCTGATTTCTTGTCCGCTGACAGCGGCAAGGACCATTGGTAAAAAACCTGTAAGGAACGTTATTCTAATAAGTTCAAAGATTACAAGCGCAAAAATTACTATATATACTCCGCCGCTGAAAATACTCGTTATGGAATGCGATCCCATATAAGGGCTTATAACTTTCATTATTCCCAATTCCAGAAGGCTATATGCCAGCGCAATTGCCATCAGCGGGATATAATTCTTTTTTACTATTTCTATTGCAGCTTTTATCCTATCCATAAAAATCCTTTTTTACTTAATGTTTTTCTTTAACGGTGGCTCTTGGGTTGTAACCCTTATCTCCCTTAATGAACATGTACTCTTCCTCTTCACCCATGAATATTTTCTCCCCTTCTTCCGTAACAAGGGCAAGTTTCAATACCTCATCAGCCTCTTTTACCGGATGTATGGTAAGTTCCTTCAAAATAACTTCAGGAACTTCCTTTAAGTCCTTAACATTTTCTTCCGGTATAATAACGTCCTTAACTCCGGCTCTATATGCGGCCATTATCTTTTCCTTTAATCCGCCTATTGGAAGCACGTGCCCTCTTATGGTTATTTCACCGGTCATGGCAAAATGTTTTTTAACAGGTCTCTTTGTGAGAGCTGAAACAAGAGATGTGGCAATAGTAACACCGGCGCTTGGACCGTCTTTTGGTATGGCAGCTTCTGTGGCATGAATGTGTATATCCGTTTTGGAATAGAAATCCTTGTCGAGTCCTAACTGGCCGGCCCTGCTTCTTACATAACTTATGGCGGCCTTTGCGCTCTCTTTCATTACGTCGCCAAGATGTCCCGTGACTTCAACAAGGCCACGACCTGACATTACAGTTACTTCAACGACCAGCATTTCTCCACCAACGGAAGTCCATGCCAGACCATTGGTCGTTCCTATCTGGTCATATCCCTCTATAACTCCGTATTTATAACGAGGAGCTTCAAGGAATTTCTCTATCAGTTTTTCTGTTAGTATTATCTGCTGTTTTTTACCCTTGGATTCAAGCATCTCTCTTGCGGACTTTCTTATAAGTGTCCCTATTTCCCTCTCCAGGGTCCTGACACCAGATTCTTTTGTGTATCTTCTGATAACGAAGAGCAACGTCTGACTTGAGAATTTAACCTGATCTTCCCTGATACCATTTGCAGCTATCTGTTTTGGCACAAGGTATTTTTTTGCTATGTTGAGTTTTTCCTCTTCTGTATATGAGTTAAGCTCTATTACTTCCATTCTGTCCAATAGCGGCAATGGAATAGTATACATGCTGTTTGCCGTCGTAATAAATAAAGTTTTGGACAGATTAAAATCCAATTCAAGATAATGATCATTAAAAGCCACGTTCTGTTCAGGGTCCAAAACCTCAAGAAGAGCAGATGCGGGATCACCCCTCTGCTGGTCACTACTCATCTTATCAACTTCATCAAGCAGGAACACCGGGTTTATGGTTCCGGCTTTCCTCATACCCTGGATTATTTTTCCCGGAAGAGCGCCGACGTATGTACGTCTATGTCCCCTGATCTCTGCCTCATCCCTTACTCCGCCCAAAGACATCCTAACAAACTTTCTGTTAACTGCTCTTGCAACGGATTTTGCCAAAGATGTCTTACCAACGCCCGGAGGTCCGACAAGACAAAGTATAGGTCCTCTAAGATCCCCGGCCAGCGTCTTTATTGCAAGATAATCTATAACCCTGTCCTTGACTTTTACCAGGCCATAGTGGTCCTCGTCTAATATTCTCTTTGCTTCTTCTATATCGTTGTTATCTGTGGATCCTTCTTCCCACGGAAGACTCAGTATCCAATCTATATAATTTCTCACAACGGCGCTCTCTGCGCTCATTGGAGACATCATCTTCAGTTTTTTGAGTTCTTTTTCCGCACGTTCCCTTGCCTCTGCGGTCATTTTCTTGTCCCGAATCTTACCGGCAAGCTCGGTTATTTCATCCTGTTCCTCTTCTGCACCAAGCTCCTTTTGTATCGCGTTTATCTGTTCGTTCAGATAATACTCTTTCTGGTTTTTTTCCATCTGTTGTTTTACGCGACCCTTGATCCTTTTCTCAAGCTGGAGTATCTCCATCTCCGCCTGCATTAATGCAAGCAACTCCTCAAGTCTTTTTGGTATGGATAATATACCAAGAAGTTTCTGCTTATCCTCAAGTTTTAAAGTAAGATGTGCGGATATGGTATCACTAAGACGACTGGCGTCGTTGATACCTGAAATAGTCATTAGCATCTCTGGCGGTATCTTTTTGTTCAATCTCACATAACGTTCAAATTGTCCCTTTACCGCTCTTACCAGAGCCTCCATCTGGCTCTGATCTGTATCGTCTATATCTTCCACTTCTTCGGCCTCGACTAAAAAATGATCCTCAGAAGGAAGAAATTTGTTTATCTTGACCCTTTTTATTCCCTCTATCAGAACTTTCACTGTCCCATCCGGAAGTCTTAAAAGCTGAATAACATTCCCGACCGTACCCATTTCAAATATATCGCCCGGCGTGGGGTTATTTACCTGAGAATCCTTTTGAGCCACCAGAACTACATCCAGTCTCTTATTTATTGATTCCTCTAGTGATCTGATGGATTTGTCCCTTCCTACAAAAAGTGGAACAACCATGTACGGAAAAACAACCATATCCCTTAATGGTAACAGCGGTAGAACTCTAGTATTCGGCATTAATCCCCCCTCCTTATGCTAAATATTATCTATGTCTTTAAGCTATCTCTCTTTCAATATTATCTTTGTATATAATAGCAGGTTTGCCACCCTTTTCAACCACATCACTGTTGATAACAATCTTTGCTATATCCTTTTTTGACGGTATCTCATACATCGTATCAAGCAATATTTTTTCAAGTATCGACCTCAGCCCTCTTGCCCCGTTACCCTTTTCCATGGCCTTTTTGGCGATAAGTTTTAACGCATCATCTTCAAAAATGAGTTCAACGCCCTCGTATTCGAAAATCTTTTTATACTGTTTTGTTATAGCATTTTTTGGTTTAACAAGTATGTCAATCAGTGCCTGTTCATCCAAAGGATCAACGACCGTGAGTATAGGAAGCCTTCCTACAAATTCCGGTATCATACCGAACTTTAAAAGATCTTCTACCTCAACGCTGGAGAGATAATTTGTTTTCTTCCTCTCCTTATCGCTGGTAATCTTTGCACCGAATCCCATGACCTTGTTGGATAATCTCTTCTCTATTATCTTATCAAGCCCGACAAAGGCCCCTCCGCAAATGTACAGGATATTCTT
>JAPLFT010000012.1 GCA_026390535.1 Pseudomonadota bacterium | reverse complement strand
GTAACAAAAAGATAACATCAATAACGGCGTATGATTATTCAATGGCCGGTATAATAAACGATACCGACATAGATATAATTTTAGTCGGTGATTCCTTAGGTAATGTAATATTAGGACACAAAGATACGATAGCGGTTACCTTAAATGATATGATCCATCATGCAAGATCCGTCGTAAAAGGTGCACCGGACAAATTAATAATAGTTGATATGCCTTTTATGAGTATTTCCATGGGACTTGAAAAATCACTTGAGAACGTTATGAATGTAATGCAACAGACCGGAGCACACGGCGTAAAAATAGAGGGTGGAAGAGAGAATATAGCTCTTATAAAGATGTTAAAGACCGCGGGAGTTCCCGTGATGGGACATCTTGGTCTTACACCTCAAAGTTATCTAAGGCTTGGCGGATATAAAACACAGGGAAACACGGAACACTCAGCTACGGAAATATTTAACGATGCCAAGGAATTGGAAGAAGCAGGCGTATTTTCTATTGTCCTTGAATGCGTGAACGAGGAGTTGGCAAAAAAGATCACCAAAGAATTAAAGATCCCAACTATAGGTATAGGCTCCGGGAATTCTACTGATGGACAAATTTTGGTCATAAATGATCTGCTCGGATTTACAAAGAATAGAGTTCCATCCTTTGTTAAACCAAAGCTTAATCTCTACGAGGACATAAAAAAAGCGGTCAATGATTTTGCACGTGATGTGAGAGGTAACTGATTTGTTTATTGATATAGGTAACAGCAGGACAAAAATATTCAGCGATACAGGCGTATCAAGCAGTATTGAAACAAAGGACATCAATATTGATTACCTATTGGGTCGTTTTAAGAATGAAAAAGATATTTTTATTTCCAGCGTTGTTCCTTCGGCCCTTAAAAAGATAGGAAATGAATTAAATTCTCTGAAAATAAAATTTAAGGTAATAGACGATAAATGGCCATACTCCTTTGATTTTCCTTTTGAAGGCATGGGAACGGACAGACTTCTTAATATAGAGGGGGCTTTAACCCTTACAGATCGTCCATGCGTTATAGTAGGTTCGGGTACTGCCATCACTGTTGAATTTGTACTTTTTAAAAATGGCAGAGCTTTTTTAGATAGCGGTGTAATCATCCCTGGATTTAATCTGGCTTTAAAGTCTTTACACGACTATACGGCACAGCTTCCGTTACTTGAGTCTAAAATGCCGAATGACTTTGTCGGAAGGAACACAAACGAAGCGATGATAAACGGCGTCTGTTATTCCACGGTAAGGGGTGTTGAAGGGTTGATAGAGGATGTTAGGTCGAAAATGAAAATTGATGAATTTAAATTATTCGTTACCGGAGGAGCGGGCGAACTTTTTAAAAATCTAAGTTTGAAAAATTTTATTTATGTGGAAGATCTGATCTTTAAAGGTATGAAGAACATAACAAGAAAAGAGGTGATGTAATGAATATATTAATAGGGATTTCCGGCGGCATAGCCGCATATAAGGTAGCGGGTCTTGTGAGGATGTTCGTCAAGGATGGGCACGAGGTTAAAACCATACTCACAGAGAATGCGAAACAGTTCATTACTCCTGTTACTCTTGAAACTTTAAGCCGTAACAGATGTTATTCAAAACTTTTTAGTAACGTAAGAGATATAGAACATGTCTCGTTAGCAGAATGGGCAGATGCTATGGTCATTGCTCCGGCTACGGCAAACACAATATCAAAAATATGCAATGGTGCATGTGACGATCTGTTGAGCAACGTTGTGCTGGCACTTGATAAACCCTGCTACATCTTTCCGTCCATGAACACTAATATGTACACACATCCTTCTGTTCAGGAGAACATAGCTAAACTCAGGCAGTGGGGCTACATGGTATATGAGCCCAGCGAGGGTGAGCTTGCCTGCGGTACATCCGGAAAAGGAAGACTGCCGGATACAAAACTCATATACGAGATAGTAATAGGGGAAACAGAGAGAGCAAAAATAGAATCACCATTTTTAAATAAGAACGTGATAATAACTGCTGGTTCAACAAGATCTTATATAGATCCTGTAAGATACATAGTTAACAGGTCCAGCGGAACAATGGGAGTTGAACTTGTAAGGCATGCATGGTTGCGCGGAGCAAAAGTTACGCTGGTATGTAACAGCGAGGTTATAGAAAGGTTCCCCTGGGTAAATTATTATGCAGATATGATAATACTGGTTGAAACCACAGAAGATGTCTTGAAGAATGTTGTGGAGATATTCGGAGAATCTGACATCTACATCAGTGCGGCTGCTCTGTGTGACTTTGGTAACAATCCGGCTCCAAAGAAAATAAAAAAATCGCAGAACGATCTAACCATACAATTAAAACCCGCAGTAGACGTCTTTAGCGAACTATCCAAACACAAAAGAAAACAGATCATGATTGGTTTTGCCCTTGAAACAGACGACATGGAAGATCACGCTATAGCAAAATTAAAGGAAAAGGGGATGGATATGGTTGTAGCCAACACGGTAGAGGCCATAGGGGTTGATTCCTCCAGGGTCGCAATACTGGATAAACGCGGGATAAGAAAATACATACAGAAATCCGGGAAAAGAATAGTCGCCGGACAAATACTTAACGAAATAGAACAGATAATGCTAGAAAACGATGAGACGGTAAAGAATATCCCTATAAGAAGGGAAGAAAAGGAGACCTCGCATTAATGAAGGAGAGCACGGTTTCTGAAATAAAAGACCTGATATTGAGCCTGAAAAAAAACGGTAAGATCATCTCTTTTGTTCCTACGATGGGAAATCTGCATCAGGGGCATGTTTCTCTTGTAGAGAGGGCGAGAAAAGAAAGCGACATTGTTGTTGTCAGCATCTTTGTAAACCCGACTCAATTTGGACCCAATGAGGATTTTAATAATTATCCCAGAACTCTGGATGAGGATCTTAAAAAAATAAAGGAAGCCGGTTGTGATATTGTCTTTACTCCGGAAGTTTTGGAAATGTATCCAACAGAAAACGAACGACTAAACAACAATAAATCCGAACTTGATAAAAACATATCGAGGACAATGGTATCAGCATTTCAAAAAAACAAAGTCCTCTGCGGAAAATTCAGACCCGGTCACTTCGACGGAGTATTAACGATTGTATTGAAACTTTTTAATATATGTATGCCGGATAAAACATATTTTGGTTTAAAAGATTATCAGCAATACATTTTGATAAAAGATATGGTGAAAATGCTGAATTTGGATATTGAGGTTATCGGTTGTCCGATCATAAGGGATAAGGACGGGCTTGCATTGAGTTCCAGAAATTCCTATATGAGCGTAGAACAAAGAAAGAAGGCGCTTTCCCTGAGCAAAGCTTTAAATTCGATAAAGAACGCGTTTAAAGAAGGCGAAAAAGATAATAAAAAATTAAAAGGGCTGGGATTGAGTATTATGTCAGACGACGATATAAATATTCAGTATGTGGAAATAGTAGATTCAGAAACGCTTATACCGGTAAGGGAAGCAGGTGAAGGAAATCTAGTCGCTATTGCCGGATACTGCGGCAACACACGTCTTATAGACAACATTATTTTATAGAGGAGAAGTTATGTTGATAGAAGTTTTAAAATCCAAGATACACGGAGCCAGAGTTACGCGTACTGATATTGAATATGAAGGAAGCCTGGGCATACCGGAAGACCTTATAGAGGCATGCGGTCTGTACATTAATGAAAGGATAGACATTTATAATGTTACAAACGGGAATCGTTTTTCCACTTATGTAATAAAAGAACCGGCGGGAAGCGGTAACTTCTTTGTTAACGGGGCGGCAGCTCATCTGGCAAAGAAGGGAGATAAGATAATAGTGGCATCATATGCTCACGTAGATGAGAAAGAGATAAAAAACCATAAGTCTAGAGTAATAAGGCTTGATGAAAACAATAAAATGATTGGATAATAAGTCTGAAGGAAATAAAAGAGCTTAAAGGGGTATAAAAATGGAAGAGATAAAAGAATTGAAGGATTTGAAAGAACTAAAAGAACTAAAAAAAATACCACAAGATAGATTTCCTCGTTTTGTAACGCACAGGCTCGTTAAATCCGAAGACATAAATCATCACGGAACACTATTTGCCGGAAGAACTGCCGAATGGTTCGTAGAATCCGGTTTTATTGCCGCTACTTATTATATAAGACCACAGGAACTGGTTTGTTTAAAAATACACGGACTCCATTTCTCCAAACCGGTAAGAATAGGCGGTATACTCAGATTTTGGAGTAAGGCCGTTTATGCCGGTCGGACCAGCATTATTACTTATATCGAAGCAGCGATCCGCAAGAGTCATTATGAAGCGATCGTTGATGGTTTTATTACATTTGTGCATGTAGACGAGAATACTCAGGCTGCCCCGCATGGAATAATACTGGAACCAAAAACCGACGAGGATAAAAAACTCTGGGCTATGGCGAAAGAATTAAAACGCAGTAAATAGATTTTTATGATTGAAACTTTGATGCTGGAAGCAATAAATCTTGCAAAAAAATCCTTTAGGAAAACTCTGCCGAACCCCAGGGTTGGAGCAATTGTGTTTGATGACTCCGGTCGTGTGCTTGGAAGAGGTTATCATAAGGAATTTGGAGCTCCTCATGCTGAAATTAAAGCGATTAAAGATGCTGAAAAGAATGGTTTTGCTCTGCATGGCGCAAATCTGTGTGTGACCTTGGAACCTTGCAATCACACCGGAAAAACACCACCCTGCACGGAAGCCATATTAAGATCAGGCATAAAGAGAGTATTTATTGGCACCAGGGATGATTGTAAAACGGTTTCCGGATGCGGTTTTGATAAATTGGAGCTTCACGGGATAGAGGTAAAATCCGGGATATTAGAGGCTGAATGTAGGGCGCTTAACCCCGGGTTTCATAAGTTTAACGAAACCTCATTACCCTATGTCCATTTAAAAGCTGCGATATCACTGAACGGTAAAATGACCAATAGAAAAAACAAAAACGCGTGGTTCACCGGAGAAGAATCAAGGAAAATGGTTCACCAGTTCAGAGCTTTTTCTGATCTCATCATAACGGGTGTGGGGACAATAAAGGCAGATAATCCGAGATTCAGTTCAAGATTGAACGACACTGTAATACCAGACAGAATAGCAATACTTGATCCAAATCTGGAACTTTTGGATAATTATAAGAAAAAAGGTCTTAACATATTTAGAGAGGGTAACGACGTAATAATAATCACTAAAAAAGGCAAAAAAACATCCGAACTTAAAAATCCGGATCTTAATGTTATAGAAGCTGAAACTGACAATAACGATCTTTTTGTACTTCCGTCACTTATTAAAGAATTAGGTATAACGCATAACTTTAGGGAAATATTTATAGAGGCCGGTCCCTCGCTGGTTTCGTCCTTTTTGAAACTCGATAAAAGATATCTTGATAGAATTACCTTGTTTATAGCCCCGGTTTGGTTTAATAATGATGAGGATCCTTTATTTACAGACACAGAAAAACTTTTCCCGGATATTAAGATCACAGAAGTTGAAATGCTGGGAAACACATTGTGTGTCGAAGGGAGGCTTTAATTGTTTACAGGTCTTGTTGAAGGAACAGGAAGAATCGTAAGCAGCAGTAATAACACGCTCATTATTGAGCTTAATGACGTTGATAATTCCACGAGTGACATAAAAATAGGTGATTCAGTATCCGTGAACGGCGTGTGTCTCACCGTAATAGACATAAGAGGCAAAAATATCGGCTTTGATGTCTCACATGAGAGCCTTAGTGTAACTAATATAATGGGACTCGGTACCGGTAACAATGTTAATATAGAAAAATCAATATCGGCATCCGGAAGATTTCACGGACACTTTGTAAGTGGACATGTTGATGCTGTAGGAACTGTCTCTAAGGTCATAGATCGTGGCGACTATATAGATGTTGTCGTAGAATTAAATCACGCACTTGATACATCCACCGGTAAGGATATATTCTCAAAATGGCTTGTATCCAAGGGATCAGTGGCTATAAATGGTGTAAGCCTGACGGTTAATGAGGTGATAGACAATAATAGTTTCAGGCTGACACTTATCCCCCATACCCTTAAAATGACGAATCTTATTGGTATAAAGAACGGTGACCGCGTTAATATAGAGTTCGATATACTTGCAAAATATGTACAGAATATGATAAATGGTCAGCCTCAGAAGCCCACAGACAAAGGATCAGGCGTTACAGAAGATATGTTAAGGGAACACGGGTATGTCAAATAATAAGAAATCGGATCAGACAAAAAATGTATGTGATACAAGACCGATAGACAGATCTTTTATATCTTCGGTACCTGAACTTGTTAAAGATATAAAGAATGGGAAAATGATAATCCTGGTTGATGATGAGGACAGAGAGAACGAGGGTGACCTTGTTGTTGCTGCTCAGTATGTAAGCCCCGACATCATTAATTTTATGGCGACACATGGTAAGGGACTTATATGTTTAAGTATGGATGGAAAACTTATAGATAAACTGGGTTTGCATATGATGACGGATGATAACAAGTCACAATTTAATACTGCATTCACTGTTTCTATAGAGGCTGCTCATGGTGTTACAACCGGCATAAGCGCATACGACAGGGCAACAACAATACTGGCTGCTATAAAGGATGACGTCAAACCGTCGGATGTTATAACACCGGGACATGTCTTTCCTCTTAGAGCCGCCGATGGTGGAGTATTAAAAAGAGCGGGGCAGACAGAGGGCTCTGTTGACCTTACACGAATAGCAGCGTTAAAACCGGCCGGCGTAATATGCGAGATAATGAAAGACGACGGTACGATGGCAAGAATCCCCGACCTTATAGAATTTTCCAAAAGACATAATATAAAAATAGGTACTATCGCAGATATAATTCAGTACAGACTAAAACACGATACACTGATAAAAGAAGAAGCCAGAGCAAAACTTCCAACTGCCTACGGCGGTGAATTTGAGGTCATAGCATTCTCTAATCAGATGGATCACCATATACATCTTGCACTTATTAAGGGTGATATAAAAAACAGGGATTCAGTATTGGTAAGAGTTCATTCGGAATGTCTCACCGGCGATGTTTTTGGCTCGTTAAGATGCGACTGTGCGGAACAGCTTCATGCATCAATGGAAATGATAGACAGGGAAGGCGCCGGTGTTGTCGTCTATATGCGACAGGAAGGACGTGGTATAGGGATAGTAAACAAGATCAAGGCTTACTATCTACAGCAGGAAAAAAAGATGGACACCGTTGAGGCAAATTGTGCGCTTGGACTTAAGCCGGATTTGAGAGATTACGGTATTGGAGCACAAATACTGAATTACCTTGGAATTAAAAAAATAAGACTGCTTACCAACAATCCGGCAAAACGCGCCGGCCTTGGTGGGTACGGGCTTGAAGTAATAGAAACTGTGCCTATTCAGATTAAGCCTAATTCTTACAATATAAATTACCTGAGGACCAAACAGCAGAAAATGGGCCATAAATTAGATATTAACTAGAACCAGTTATTGTGATATCCGTTATCCGGTTAATAAGACTTTTAATGAAAGGGGGCATTTATGCCAAGAGTATTAGAAGGAAAATTAGAAGCAAAATCCTGCAAAGTAGCCATAGTGGTCTCAAGATTTAATAACTTTATGACACAAAGGCTATTGGATGGCGCAGTGGATACACTTTCTCGCCATGGAATGGATCCGGAAAAAATAGATGTACTTTGGGTCCCCGGAGCTTTTGAGATACCTCTTACATGTAAAAAAATAGCTAAAAAGTATGATGGTATAATTGCTCTTGCGTGTGTGATAAGGGGAGCTACACCTCATTTTGAATATATAAGCAGCGAGGTTTCAAAAGGTATAGCAAAGGTTATGCTTGATGAAGCTACTCCGATAGGTTTTGGAATAATAACCGCGGACAATATGGAACAGGCTATAGAAAGAGCTGGAAGCAAGGGCGGTAATAAAGGAAGTGATGCCGCGATAAGCATAATCGAACAGATAAATCTTTTTAAACAAATATAGATACACACCAGCATACATATAAAAGAGGGGGAGTTAATGCAGATTTCTCTAATGCCGCGAGAGCCTAAATTCTTTGAGTTGTTTAACAGACAGGCACAAAACATGTATACAACGGCGAAGCTTTTTAATGAACTTGTTACGACGGGTAATTTTAATGAAGATACCGTTGCTAAGATGCATAAACTTGAGCAGGAAGGTGACATACTGACTCATGAAATAACAGATACTCTGAACAGGACATTTATAACTCCTTTTGACAGGGAAGATATATTTACCCTGGCAAACCATATTGATAATATTGTTGACGGTATAGATGCCATAACAAAGAGGATGGGGCTTTACAAACTTACCACCCCTGATTCTTACATGAAACAGTTCTCTGTTATACTGGAACAGTCATGTCATGCTCTTTACGAGGCTATTAATCATCTTAAGAATACAAAGAACAGAACAAGGATCTGTGATTATTGTCTGGAGGTAAGCCGTCTGGAAAATATGGCGGATCAGGTAAGATCCAGCGCAATAGGTGAACTGTTTGAAAAATCTAAAGATGCCATACACGTTATAAAATGGAAAGAAATGTATGAGACTGCGGAATACGCCGTTGATACATGTGAGCATACTGCGAAAGCTATCCAATCAATACTGGTAAAACAGGCATAGGTAAAAGATCATGACAACTTGGGTAATACTCTTAGTCGCCTTAGCACTCTTCTTTGATTTTCTTAACGGATTTCACGATGCGGCTAACTCAATAGCGACGGTGGTCTCTACAAGAGTATTATCTCCCAAATATGCCGTAATATGGGCATCGTTTTTTAACTTTATTGCGTTTTTATTTTTTGGCCTTCATGTTGCAGGTACTATTGGAAAAGGTATCATCGACATTAACGTCCTGGATTCCCAGATCATATTTGCGACTCTGGTAGGTTCCTGTTTGTGGAATCTTCTAACGTGGTATCTTGGTCTTCCCACCAGTTCATCTCATGCTCTAATGGGTGGACTCGTCGGTGGTGCGTTAGTTAAAGCTGGAACAACTTCTCTAGTAATGAGCGGCATAGTAAAAACCCTTATCTTTATAGTTGTTTCTCCCCTTATAGGGTTAGTAATAGGAATGATGATGGGAGTTGCTGTTCACTGGATATTTAGAAAAAGAACACCGATGGGTGTTGATTCTTTTTTTAGAAAGGGCCAGCTTTTTTCTGCCGCCGCATATAGTTTAGGTCATGGTGGTAACGACGCTCAAAAAACGATGGGAATTGTTGCCGGGCTTCTTTTTAGTGCAGGACTTCTGGGTGACAAATTCTATATCCCGTTTTGGGTTGTCTTATCATGCCAGGCGGCTATAGCACTTGGAACTTTATCCG